>NZ_JBGTZC010000018.1:0-46214 GCF_041807725.1 Streptococcus sp. E17BB | reverse complement strand
CAACCTGATGGTCCAACAAAGACGATGAACTCCTTGTCCTTGATGTCCAAATCAAAGTCCTCAACAGAGTAGAAGTCACTGTTTGGGTACTTCTTGTAAAGGCTGTTCAGTTTTAATGTTGTCATTAGAAACCTTCCTTTTTCTTATTTTAGTGCGGCGATAAAGCGCTCAGCAATTTCTTTTGGTCGAGTAATGGCACCGCCAACAACGATACCAGCAACACCTAGGTCTTTGACGGCTTTTGCTTCGTGAGGATAATGAATTTTACCTTCTGCGATAACATCTACCCCAGCTTCTGTCAACTGTTTCATCAACTCCAAATCCGGACCTGACTCTTGACGACTATAAGAGGTGTAGCCAGATAAGGTTGTCCCAACAAAGTCAACACCAGCTTCATATGCCGCCATACCTTCATCATAGGTTGAAATATCTGCCATCAACAGTTGACTTGGATATTTAGCCTTAATCTGACCAATAAATTCGCTAATTGTCAGCCCATCATAACGCTCACGTTTTGTGCAATCAAGGGCGATGACGGCAATACCTAGTTCGGCTAGCTCATCTACTTCTTTCATGGTTGCCGTGATAAAAGGTTCCTGTGGCGGATAGTCTCGCTTAATAATGCCAATAATCGGCAAGTCCGTTACCGCTTGAATTTCTTTGATATCACGGACGCTGTTAGCACGAATCCCAACAGCACCAGCTTGCTCAGCAGCCTTAGCGAGAAGCGGTATCACACCACCTGTTTCACTGTATAACGGCTCATGCGGTAAGGCTTGACAAGAAACGATGAGACCATCTTTGACTTGACCTAAAAATGCTTCTTTGGTCATTTGGCCCATAGACCTTGCCTCCTTTTCTAATCTATAACAACTTACGTTTACAAGTTTTATTATACATTATTCCCATTTTTTTGCAAGCGTTTTTTTTGTTTCGGTTTCATTTTCACGCTTCTGTATCTGCTTTCATAACCTTAAAACTACTTTCAGCACTCTGAAAATAGAATCAGTCTTCAAATAAAATAGGCTTTACTGTAGAGGACAGCATTAAACTCAAGCCGATGATTACGATTAAAATCTCACAAAATAAAAAGTAATGAGGACAAAAAACGCCCGATGTTCGGACGTTTCTTGGTTAGGATAGGCTTCTCTGAATAGGAGCAACAGATTAGCTTTTAACCATTTGATTAACCTTATCTGCGTGAGACTCTAGGTCTTTTTAAGCTAGTGGTTGCTAGCCCAAGAGCCGCGAGAAATGAAATAGTTCCCGTAACTGCAAGCCTTGAATCTTCTTCGCCAGTGTTTGGCAAAATGGCAGTTGGCTTGGCGACATTCGTCATCTGACTTAATGGTGCACTGGCAGATGACCTCATAACAGCTGTGATATTTTCAGAAATATTCACTAAGCGTTCAGATTCTAGATCGTTTGCCAATAAAGTTGTTGCGGTAACCTGTTGTTGAGGAGGGACAGTCGCTACTGGTTTGTAGACAATCCCATATTCACTGAAGTGATTAGCGGTGAAGACAACATAGCGCTGACCGTTTTGTTCGATTTCAGTAAATGGCAAGACCTCACGCTCATTGCTATTGGGCAAATAAACAACATGTGCAACAGATTTCTCGGCATCAATTGGAAGAGAGACCGTTGCTGGAAACTTCAGCTTGAGGATGTGACCATCTTTATCAAGCGTTTCGATATAGGCATCAACCTGTTCTTGCTCGGTAATCAGTTTGTTATAGTCAATCCGCTGCATCACACGGTCGAGATTGAGCACAGTGGTTAATGTGTAGTTCGTCAAGTCCTCTGGAACAGTTGACAATATGCTTCTAATGGCGCTGTAATCGGAAGCCTTGTAGGTTAATCGCTCCAGATAGCTTGTTAAATTGCTCTGCCAATCGTTAACAATCTCCTGCTCATGACGTTCCCGGTTGGGACTGATTGCCGCAAGCAATGCTTGAAGTGGCTGAGCGACTTCTTCTTTATATAAAGACAGGTTAGAAGGAACTCGCTCGAGGACCTTGTTCAGCTCTGCATAATCTGCCAATAGATAGTCCTCAGCTTTCAAGTGCCCCATAAGATTAAATTCAGCAAGAGCTGGACCAGCTGCATAAAAGGTACCTTTTCCAGTGATACCGTAGTAATCTATCTTAGCACTGCGAATCGCTCGTTTAACGGGAATTACAAAATCTTTTTCAGCAAGTGTCCCTGTGTGATTGCGGTAGCGGTCATAGACCACTGTTTCTCGTCCATCAAGTTCGGTGACTTTCACCACAAACTTAAAGGGACGACCAGCAGATTCAAACACCACATCAATCGTATCAACTAGGGCTGTTTCAGCTACTGGTACAGTAACTGTAGCTGGGTAAGCTCTTGTTCCCCAGTCCATTGTTTTCCAGAGATTGTCCTCATTATCATCGGTAATGTTGGTCAGCGGGAAACCATTGTCTGTATTTCCTTTATTGGTTGTTGGCGTTACCCCTTTGACAAGATTTACCCTTTCTTCACCAAGGGCATGACCGATAATCTCGATATCATTGAGACGTATAGGAGACGTCGTCTCCCGTGACGTCATTTTTAATCTAAACTTGCTGGCAATAGCTGTCGTCGTAAAGCTCTCGTTAGCATCCAGTTGGCGATTGTAGCGACGTTCCACTAATGTCCAATCGTTGAGGAAGGGATTGAACACTTCGACATCAATATCATATGGGAAGGTTGTGGCTAACTGCGGGAAGGCCAAGTTAATGCTATCCAGACGATAAGTGCCGTCTAAATCAACCTCTAACTGATGACGCCCGCCGCCTTTTGGTTGCCAAGTAAAGTCCGTTAAGCCATCGCTGAGCAGGCTTATTTTGCCTTCCGCTGTTTCAGAAGCTGTGACAAAGGTTTTACCCAGCACCAGATTACTTTTAGGAATAAGTTGTTCCCCTTGCCGTTTAATGGTTCTGTAAGAATGCTGGTTGAGCACTGTACGAGCTAAGCTACCGAGGCTTGTTGTATCTGGTTGAGTGACCAGATCGGCGGTGTCAGATTTGAGAGCTGTCCACCGTGATTCCCAACGGTACCAGTTGCTCTCAGCTTTGACATCCTCAAGTCGTTTGCTGGTGCCAGCTAACTCAGCTTGACGATTGCGAATCCAGATTTCCCAACGCTTTTTATAAAAGTCAGCCGTCAGTCCAGACCATTTCCGGTTAGAGTAATCTTTTAATGAACCAGAGCGCTCTGTCCCCCATGTGGTGACAATCGTTCTGGCATTGGCTTCAAACAGGTCGCTCGTCCAATCATCAGCATCAGGCAGCAGCTTACGAGCCATCAAAATCCAATTATCCAGCATGAATTTTTGCGTTGTTGCAGCCAGCTGGTCTGTCAAATCAATGGTTTTCAGAAATTCGCCAGCATAATGGTTGAATTTATTGAGGTTTCGTTCCTGTTTAGCCGCAATCATGCGGTCGTAGTATTCTTTAGCCCCATTGCTTAAAACTTGATTGGCTAATTCAGCGACATCATAGCGATAAGCGGCTGAATCTTTGAAGGTGTCGTAGCCTGATAGCATCAACTTCAGGGCTTGGTCGATCTTTTCACGGTCGTAGTAAATGCTACTATGTCCCCAAGTGGAAGCAGCTTTGAAGTTTTCCGTTGGTCGGGCATTGATAACGGACTCCGGTGCACCTTGATAATATTGTCCCTTATCGCGATAAGAGGTCTCTAACAAGAGTTTCCACGCTTCTTTAATCGGTGCATGGTCGCTGCCGATACGGCGCTCTGCGTATTTATCCAGCCATTGGTTGATGTCAATCGGCCCATCTGCCCAGTTAGTGTCAAATAATAACCCATAAACGACAGGATTGTTTTCCAATGCTTCAGCTGTCAGACCGATACCCACCATGTGCTTACGTTGCTTGAGCATTTTTAGGGGATCAACAGCAACTTTAGTGAGGTTCCCATCAGAGCCCATGCGTCCACCGAAGTTATGGAGAACGTTGTAAATCCAAGGCGTGCCATTATTCTCAAAAAGCCCATGCTCGTGCCGCATATCGGTCTGCAAGTCAAGAGCCAAAAGTTTAGACTTGTCCAAATCCAGCATTTGTGGCGCTTTTAGATTACCTTGCCACTGTTGCATAACCCAAATGGCTTGTGGGTCGTGTTCTAGCATTTTTTGCTGCACAGAGCGGTAAATCTGACGGACATCTAAGCCACCTGTATTGCCCCCTTCGTGGAATGGGTCAGTAGAATAATAATGTGATACTGAGCCGAAAACATTACGTTGCTTGGCATAGAAAACATCAGCTACCCGAGAGAAGAAATCCTCCTTACCTGCCTGGCGCTCCTCTTGCGTCAGATAGGTCTTGATAATTGATAGCCGAATAAAGCTCGGCCAGTGGTCTTTCGGTGTCAGGACAGCACCAGGATTTTTCTGAGCAAAGGTTTCAGGCACTTGACCAGCAAAGCCTTGAATAACAGGTTTGATGCCAAACGTCTGCATGCGGTCATGAATCCGACGCCCCAACTCCACCCTTTGGGCAAACCAGTTATCAGGCAGAGAACCTCCGATGCTATAAAGGTTTTGCATGTAGAACCAAGCATAGTAGGCAGGTCCTGGAATGTAATCCTTAATCTCTTGGTCACTGTAATTAAATTCCCTCAGGGTCTGGCGGAGAACTTCCTCTTGCCCAACGATGTCTAGCATGAGGTTAATACCATTCATAGCTGACCAGTCGAGAAGCTTCTCGTACTCATCCCAGTCCCAAAAGGCCATGGTGTAGGAGTAGGTCGTGTAGTTCAAGGCGTAACGGTGGTCAAAGTTAGCCTGCTTAATCACTGGACCTTCTACTGGTGTGACCTCGGAAAAAGCGGTGTTGGAGGCGAAAACAGGGTCATAATCAACCTTTGCATCAGGTAATAGTTAAAACCTGATGCAAAGGCGATCCCGTTATTGGCCTTGATGACAATACCGCCATCTTAGCGGTTATCAATTTCAAAAGTATCCTTATCATTGATGGCTTCTTTGAACTCAAAAGTGAACTTGTCCTGCCATTCTTGACCGATAACTCGCCCAACCAGCTCTCCCATTTGTTTGATGACCGTATCTTTGGCATAGGTCTTATCTTCTTCAAACCGATCCCATTTCTCTTTCCACTCGCTTTTTTCCCAATCAGTGACAGTGTTCTTTTGCTGGAATATGGTCAGAAACCTTGTGACCACGGATATCAAGCTCAGCTAAATTGGTGATAAAACGCTCAGAGTTATAAGCCATATTGACATGGATGTAAGCTGCACGCGTGTTTTCAAGGGCATAGGTCTCACCCTGAGCTGTCGCAGGAGTTTCGTCTACTTTAGCAGCGATGCGCTTGTAGTCGTTGCCATCTTCGGAGGCGTAAATGTAATAATTGCTGAATGAATTGTCAACTCTTGTTTTAACAGTAATCTTGGTCAGGTCGTATGTGCCGTCCAAGGTTAAATCCAAGACGCGATTATGGTCATACATGCCCTCATAGCTGTTTGGTTGACTGGGGACAGACTCTCAGACCGTGCTAGAGTTCCCGTCAAGAACTGCTTCAGGGCTGGTGTTATTACCAGATTTAGCGCTGATATTGGTGACGCCGACGGTAACTTCTGGACTGCTGGTTGGCTCAGCTGCTCGATCCATTACTATCGTCGGCTGACTGCTAGCATTGTCAGTCTGATTCGTCGGTTGAGCGGCTTCTTCTGCTTGCTCCGAAACCTTTGTAAGACTTGAAGCAGGTGTGTTCTCGATAGGCTGGACGACCTCCTTGACGACAGGTGCCATTTCTGGTTTAAGCTCTTCTGTCTCTGCCGCAGCGACCTGCGTACTGGTTAGGAAACTTAATCCGATAATGGCAGAGCAAACACCGACGGAAAATTTCCTAATGCTATAGCGGTTCTGTTTGTCAGATAAAAATATGGCTAACTCCTTTTGGTTGCGTTTTCAATATATTTATAGTATAGCTCAACGACTACAGAAAATCAACACTTATTAAGTAAAATTTAGTAAAAAGATGTTAAATTTACCATTGTTAGTTCAGTGTGAGTTAGCTATAAGTGACCTGTGGTTCTAACTGTCATAGATGCTTGGTTGAGTAGCAAACTTTTTGATGAAAATATAAAAAAACTCCCAGAAACTGAGAGTTTAGATGTCTTAGCCATCTTATTTTCCAGCAGGTGCCATAGCATTTTGAATATTATATTTGCGTTTGAGGTAATAGCGTGCGCCAAAACCGATAGCAGCAAGAACGAGCAAAACAGGCAGAGGAAGGGTAATGTTGATACTATCTGGCAATAGTGCTGTCGCCGAGCTGATGGTAATCCAAAGTGCCATCGAGGTAACTAAAATCAACAGACTCTTGAACATCGGCGGACGTTGGCTACGGTCGAGCCCCATGTAACGGTAGATGAAGTGGTAGTTGAGGTACATCGCAACCCCACCCAGCATCGCAAGAACCAGCAGAGACACTAGTTTGGTCGGCAGAGCTTCCTTGCTAAACAGCGTAGTCGCCGCATTCAAAAGAGCGATAACGGCAATCAAAAGTAAGGTCATGTCAAGCCACATGAGATAAGGATTGGTATTTTTTTCAGCGATGGCTGACTGGCTTATTTCCGGCTGACTAAAGCCAACTGCCCAAACCGTCGGAGCCCCCAGCAGATGACGAGCGGTCTCGCCTGTCTGTTGCGCCTCAATAATCGTTGGCAAAATGTCTTCCAGAATCGCTTTAATCTCATCGTCTGACTTACCATCTTTAATCAATTGCTTAGTAGCGATGTGGATAAATTCCTGATTTTTCTTAGTGAGTTGTTCGAGTTGTGACATGATTGTCCTTTCTAGTTTGGGATAAGTTAGGGAGTGGTCAATGGCAGAGCTGAGCTATTCTGATTTATAGAGCTACTGTTAGAAGCCTTGGCACAGAACATGTTTTTTTAGAACCATTTATTTTTGATAAAGTAGACAACAACGCTGAGGCTAAAGCCAAGCGAAATCAAGACAACAATCGTGAAAGCTTGTGGATACTGACTAAAGGGCATACCAGCTTCGCCGACGTTCATGCCGTAAGCTGAGAAAATCACCGTAGGGATATCTAAGGCAATCGTCATCAGCGCTAAGGTTTTCATAATGGTGTTCTGATTGTTGGAGATAATGGCTGCAGACGTCTCTGTCAGAGCTGATAAGACCGTCCCATAGATATCCGCCATCTCCAAGGCCTGCTGGGTCTCAATCAGGGTATCCTCTAGCAAATCTTCGTCTTCGGGGTACTTTTTCAGGCTACTACTATGAGACGATAGCTTTTTAACCACGCGCTCATTGAGTTTCAGGGAAGCCTTCAGGTAAACGACAGACTTTTCCAGCTCCATCATATCGATGACTTGCTCATTTCGGGTGGCACGTTCCAGATGGGCACTAATTCGGTCTGTTTGGCGGTCAATGCTGCGCAACGCTGTCAGAAAGAGCTCAGCATTGCGATAAAGCAGTTGAAAGACGAAACGCGTTTTCATAAAGGTGTAAAAATTCTTCACTCGCTTTTTGAGGAAATTATCAAAGAGAGATAAGGGCTCAAGACAAGTGGTAATAATAGCCTCCTTTGTAACAATGATGCCCAAAGGAATGGTGGCATAGTAATTTTTGTGATTACGCTCTTCCTGGGTCGGAACGTCAACGATAATCAAGGTATAGTTATCCTCGATAGCAACACGTGACGTTTCTTCCACATCGAGCGGTGCACGTAAGTCAGTGATGTCGATATTAAATTGCTCGGCTAATTTGACAGACTCTTCTTGTGAGGGGTTGACTAAATTAATCCAAGAGCCCGGCTGGAAAGTTTCAATTTCGTCAAACTGTCCAACGGATGATAAGAATATCTGTTTCATGATAGCCCTCCTTGATTAATGGTCATACCTTTCTATTATACACTAATTATGAAACTTTTGGGACGAAGTTGTTCTAAAAAATTTGGTATAATGGAAAGATAATGAAGAAAGACTGATAACTAACTATGCAAGATAAACTCATCGTTCGTGGGGCGCGTGCCCACAATTTGAAAGATATCACGGTGGAGATTCCTCGTGACAAACTGGTCGTGGTGACTGGTCTCTCCGGGTCTGGCAAGTCCAGTCTGGCCTTTGATACCATCTATGCCGAAGGGCAACGCCGTTATGTGGAGAGCCTGTCCGCCTACGCCAGACAGTTTTTGGGCAACATGGAAAAGCCTGATGTGGATAGCATCGAGGGGCTCAGCCCTGCCATTTCCATCGACCAAAAAACCACCAGTAAGAACCCACGCTCAACCGTAGGGACAGCGACGGAAATCAACGATTACCTGCGCCTGCTCTACGCGCGGGTCGGCAAGCCCTACTGCGTCAATGGGCACGGTGAGATTGCGGCCAGTTCAGTAGAGCAAATCGTGGATAAGGTTCTAGAGCTGCCCGAACGGACACGGATGCAGATTCTAGCGCCTGTCGTTCGGCGCAAGAAAGGCCAGCACAAACCCTTATTTGAAAAGATTGCCAAGGATGGCTATGTACGGGTGCGGGTCAATGGCGAGGTTTACGATGTGACTGAAGTGCCTGAACTGTCCAAGAGCAAGCTCCATCACATCGAGGTTGTGGTCGACCGTCTGGTCAATAAGGACAGCATTCGGTCGAGACTCTTTGATTCGATCGAGGCGGCCTTGCGACTGGCAGATGGTTACGTCATCATCGACACCATGGACGGCAACGAATTGCTCTTTTCTGAGCACTATGCCTGCCCTGTCTGCGAATTTACCGTGCCTGAGCTGGAGCCGCGACTCTTCTCTTTCAACGCACCGTTTGGTTCTTGTCCGACCTGCGATGGTCTGGGCATACGGCTTGAGGTCGATTTGGACTTGGTTATTCCTGACCCTAGCCTGACCCTGCGTGAGGGGGCGCTTGCACCTTGGAACCCGATTTCTTCTACTTACTACCCTCAAATGCTGGAGCAGGCCATGGGTCAGTTGGGGGTTGATATGGACAAGCCTTGGGCTGACCTGTCTGACACTGATAAGGAGTTGGTGCTCTACGGCTCTGGGGAGCAGGAGTTCCATTTCCACTACGAAAACGAGTTTGGCGGTATTCGTGACATCGACCTACCTTTTGAGGGCGTTGCGGTCAACATCAACCGCCGCTACCACGAGAGCACCAGTGACTATACGCGAAATGTCATGCGTTCCTATATGAACGAGCTGACCTGTGCGACCTGCCACGGCTACCGCCTCAATAGCCAAGCTCTGTCTGTTCGGGTCGGTGGTGAACAGGGAATCCATCTAGGGCAGTTGTCCGACCTGTCCATCGAAAAGCACCTGGCGGTTCTCAACGAGCTGGAACTAGGCGACAACGATGCCATCATTGCTAGACCCATCATCAAGGAAATCCATGATCGCCTGACCTTCCTCAACAACGTCGGGCTCAACTACCTAACCCTGTCTCGCTCCGCAGGCACCCTATCAGGAGGCGAGAGTCAGCGAATTCGCCTAGCGACCCAAATAGGCTCCAACCTATCTGGCGTCCTCTATGTGCTGGATGAGCCTTCTATCGGTCTCCATCAGCGGGACAACGACCGCCTGATTGACAGCTTGAAAAAGATGCGTGACCTAGGCAATACCCTGATTGTCGTGGAACACGACGAGGATACCATGATGGCGGCAGACTGGCTCATTGATGTGGGACCTGGTGCTGGTCAGTTTGGTGGCAAAATTGTCGCCTCTGGCACACCCAAACAAGTCGCCAAGGATAAACAGTCCATCACAGGCGCCTACTTGTCTGGTAAGAAGAACATTCCTGTCCCAACTGAACGACGAGCAGGCAACGGTCGCTTTATCGAGGTCATTGGCGCTACTGAGAACAATCTCAAAAACGTCTCTGCCAAGTTCCCGCTGGGCAAATTCATCGCCGTGACTGGGGTCTCAGGCTCTGGCAAATCAACCCTGATCAACAGTATCCTCAAAAAAGCCATTGCTCAAAAACTTTACAAAAACAGTGACAAACCTGGCAAGCACAAAGCAATCACTGGTATCGAGTACATCGAGCGGTTGATTGACATCGACCAGAGCCCTATTGGGCGGACACCGCGGTCAAACCCTGCGACCTATACCGGGGTCTTCGATGATATTCGTGACCTCTTTGCCCAGACCAACGAAGCCAAAATCCGTGGCTACAAAAAAGGGCGTTTCTCCTTTAATGTCAAAGGGGGACGTTGTGAGGCCTGCTCAGGCGATGGGATTATCAAGATTGAGATGCATTTCCTGCCAGACGTTTATGTGCCCTGCGAGGTCTGCCACGGTCGCCGCTACAATAGTGAGACGCTAGAAGTCCGTTACAAGGACAAGAACATCGCTGAAATTCTTGACATGACGGTCAACGATGCCTTGGAGTTCTTTGCGGCTATTCCCAAAATCGCTCGGAAAATCCAAACCATCAAGGATGTCGGTCTGGGCTATGTCACTCTAGGACAGCCAGCCACTACCCTATCAGGCGGTGAAGCCCAGCGGATGAAACTAGCCAGCGAGCTCCACAAGCGCTCCACAGGCAAGTCCTTCTATATTTTGGACGAGCCGACCACAGGCCTCCACACCGACGACATCGCTCGCCTCCTCAATGTCTTGGAACGCTTCGTCGACGATGGCAATACAGTACTGGTTATCGAGCATAATCTAGATGTCATCAAAACCGCTGACCATATCATCGACCTCGGGCCAGAAGGGGGGGACGGCGGTGGGCAAATCATTGCCACTGGCACACCAGAAGCCGTTGCAGCGGTGGAAGCTAGCTACACAGGCCAGTATTTAAAGGCGAAGCTCTAGTGAAGCTCCTATTACTGGATTAGGTTAATTTGCCTCTCCGCTACAAGCCAGGTAACAGCGCATGGACCTACTATCTTGAAATCCCTTGACCAAGCAACCGACCTTTGGCTGGGGCAAGGTTAAGGTCTATGGTTTGCTAGACGGCATCGAGCTACCCGAACGCTTCTTAGCTCCAAGAAAAGAGAATTTCCCTATCATCTCCATCAACAAGACCTTGCGTGAGGCGCTTCAAAAGACAGATGGTGATATGATTACCGTTACACTTTAGTATGATGGAAGATTAGAAGTCTACACAATCTGTCAGTCATTAAGTGAACTGATAACTACTGAAAAAATTGTGACAACAAAATCATAACCACTCGTCTAAAGAATGGTTATGGTTTTTATTATCTACTGAACATCCCCGTTCTCAATGTGGCAACGCGACACACTTCCAAATAATCAATCATCCTGCTGAAGACGTTTTATGTTATAATAGTCCCATGATAAGCTTACATGACAAGCTGGCTGTGCTCCCAGGCATCGGGCCTAAGTCAGCGGAAAAATTTGCCCAGCTGGGTCTAGTCACTATCGAGGATCTACTGGTTCACTACCCCTTTCGCTACGAGGATTTCAGCAGTCGTCAGGTCCTGGACTTGCTCGACGGCGAAAAGGCTGTGGTAGCAGGCGAGGTCGCCACACCTGCTCATGTTCAGTATTATGGGTTTAAGAAAAATAGGCTGAGCTTCAAACTGCGTCAGGGTGAGGTGGTTGTTGGGGTCAGCTTTTTTAACCAGCCTTACTTGCAGGAAAAGATTCAGGTTGGGCAGCAGGTCGCTATCTTTGGGAAATGGGATACCGCTAAAGGGCACTTGACAGGCATGAAGGTACTGGCACAGTTAAATGAGGACCTGCAACCAGTCTATCACACGACCCAAGGCGTCACCCAAACTAATCTGGTCAAGGCCATCACAGCTGCCATTGATTTGGGGTATCTGACGCTCTTACAAGAAAACCTCCCCCAGTACTTACTAGATAAATATCGCCTGCTCAGTCGACAAGAGGCCTGTTATGCCATGCATTTTCCAACTGATCTGGCCCATTATAAGCAGGCGTTACGACGGGTCAAGTTCGAGGAACTCCTCTATTTTCAGCTGGACTTGCAAGTTTTGAAGCATGAGAACAAACAGGAAACCAGTGGCCTAGCCTTGACCTACGATAAAAAGCGGTTGGACAAACAGGTGGCAGCTCTGCCATTTGCCCTAACCCCAGCCCAAGAAAAGAGCTTAACAGAAATTTTGGCGGATATGGCGTCAGGCAGGCACATGAACCGCCTCTTGCAGGGGGATGTGGGGAGCGGTAAGACCGTGGTGGCAGCGCTAGCCATGTATGCCGCGCTGACGGCCGGCTACCAGTCAGCGCTGATGGTGCCGACAGAGATTTTGGCGGAACAACATGTGGCAAGTCTGCGCCAGCTCTTGCCAGATGTCTCAATCGCTCTCTTGACCTCGGGAATGAAGGCTGCTGCTAAGCGTGCGACCCTAGCTGCCATTGCTGACGGAAGTGTCGATATGGTCGTTGGCACCCACGCTCTGATTCAAGAGGGCGTGACCTACCGCAAGCTGGGACTGGTCATTACCGACGAGCAGCATCGCTTTGGGGTTAAGCAACGGCGGATTTTTCGTGAAAAGGGGGATAATCCCGATGTCCTCATGATGACGGCAACGCCCATTCCAAGGACGTTAGCCATCACAGCCTTTGGGGACATGGATGTGTCCATCATCGACCAGTTGCCTGCTGGACGCAAACCCATCATCACCCGCTGGGTCAAACACAGCCAGTTGGAGCAGGTCTTGGGGTGGCTCAAGGGTGAGCTGTTAAAGGGGGCTCAGGCCTATGTGATTTCTCCTTTGATTGAGGAGAGTGAGAGCTTGGATTTGAAAAATGCCATCGTCCTGCACGAGGAACTATCTGCCTATTTTACGGATGTGACCGCGGTCGGGCTACTCCACGGTCGCCTGAAAAATGAAGAAAAAGATGCCATCATGCAGGACTTCAAATCTCAGAAGACATCGCTGTTAGTATCGACAACGGTCATCGAGGTTGGGGTCAATGTTCCTAATGCCACGGTCATGCTGATTATGGATGCGGACCGTTTCGGACTCAGCCAGCTTCATCAGCTCCGCGGTCGAGTTGGTCGTGGAAATAAACAATCTTATGCCATTTTAGTCGCTAATCCAAAGACTGATTTAGGCAAGGAACGCATGACCATTATGACCGAGACCACAGACGGCTTTGTTCTAGCAGAGACCGACCTCAAGATGCGAGGGTCTGGTGAGATTTTTGGCACCCGTCAATCAGGTCTTCCTGAGTTTAAGGTAGCTGATTTGGTCGAGGATTACCCCATCTTAGAAGAAGCCAGAAAGGTAGCCAGTCAGATAGTGTCTAACCCAGACTGGAAAACTCAACCAGAAAATGCTGTGCTCCTCCCTTATCTCAATAAAAAAGAACACTTTGACTGACGGAGGAAGACCTATCCTCTACCTCAGAAGAAGCCAGAGAAAAAATGATGACCTTGATTAACATCGGGTGATCATTTTTTTATTGAACAAATGGTGCTGGTGCTTAAATGGTTAGTGGCTCTTTTTCTGCTTGATCGAGTAGAAATTGGTATGATGTTTTGTAAAATAAATCTTTTTTCACACAAAAAACATCTTATGTATTTCAATAAAAAGCGATAATTTTAAATAAAAAACACAAAAACACTTGACAATTCATCAGATGAATGATAGAATGACCTTGTAAAAACGTTTCCACCATTTTATTTCAATAAAAGGAGGCTCGTCATGGGTCAACAAACTGTCGATAGAAGCGAGAACGTCGCTTACAACCGTGCTAAGTTGTGGCAAATCATTCTTTTTGCTGCTAACAATACCTCAACCAATATCTATCTGGTTGCCTTTAGTTTTGTTACTTATTTCTCTACTGGGATTTTAGGTTTGGCTGCTATTTTTGTCAGCCAACTCATGGGTTATATCCGTATTTTTGATGGGATTATCGACCCATCAATTGGGGTCTTAATTGATAAGACCGATACCAAATTTGGGAAATACCGTCCGATTTTGATTTTGGGTAATCTTATCACAGCCTTGTCTTTTATCTTTCTCTTCAATATCGATCACTTTGGCAAAGCTTTGACCATGCCACTCTTTATTGTAGCCCTGATTATTCATAAAATAGGCTACTCCATGCAACAAACTATTACCAAGGCAGGTCAGACAGCTTTGACCAATGACCCTAAACAGCGCCCGATTTTCAACATCGCAGACGGTGTCATGTCAGCTATTCTCTTCTCTGGCAGCCAGATTGTTGTGTCTGGGTACTTGATGAAGAAGCATGGGGGCTTTACCGATTCTTTCTTCAATGAACTCATGTGGGGTGTCATCATCATTTCGGCTATCCTAGGAGCTCTGGCTGTTGTCGGTATCTGGGAGAAGGATAATAAGAAATACTTTGGCCTCGGAGAAGAGAAAACTCAAAAGACCGAAATGAAAGATTATATCAAGGTCATCAAGGGCAACAAGCCCCTGCAGGTACTCTCCATCTCTGCTGCTTTAATTAAATTTAGCGCTCAGCTTTTTGGAGATGCGGTAGTGACCGTGATGCTTTTTGGGATTCTCTTTGGTGATTATGCCTTATCTGGTGTGATTTCAGGCTTGATGGTCATTCCAAACGTTTTAGTTACAACCTTTGCCGCTAGCGTTGCTCGTAAGAAAGGGTTGCGTCGAGCTTACATCATGTGTTTACAAGTTGGGATTGCTGCCCTTGCGGGTGTGGCTGGTTTACTCTTTGTAGCTGAACCTGGTAGTTTAAACCTTACTAGCTGGGGTGGGGTTAGTTTAGCCTTTGTTGTTCTCTACGCGCTTGGACGTTACTTTGCCTCAGCGCCGTCAGGTTTGGTATTGACCATGGGCGCTGATATTTCTGACTATGAAACCTCCGTCTCTGGGCGTTATGTGTCAGGGATGATTGGGACCATCTTCTCTTTCACAGATTCTATTGCATCATCCTTTGCTCCGATGGTGGTGGGCTGGGTGCTAGCTGCGGTTGGTTTTGCCAAAGAATACCCAACTGCTGAAACAGCTTTAACCTCTGATTTGAAATTAGCGACCATTGCACTCTTTGCTATCATTCCGATAGCAGTCTTGCTGGTGTCCCTCTTCTTGATGAAATTTTACAAACTTGACAATGAAGAAATGGCACGTGTCCAAGAGAAAATCCACGCCATGAAAGCAGCTAAAGATAATGAACGGGTACAAGACATTGCTAAAAACGTCCCATTATCTGATATGGACTATGTCGACCTATCACAGTACCCAGTAGACGAACCTTAAGGTTTCCTTACTAAAGCGGATTGGTTGTTGCCCATCCGTTTTAGTGCAATAAAAAGCAACTAGAAAGGACAACTATGAATGTTATTGGTTTAGGTGAGGTATTGTGGCGGATTTCGCCACCTGAGCACCTCATGTTCTCACAGACAACCCAATTACAGAGCCAGTTTGGAGGGGCAGAGCTCAATGTTCTGGGAGGGCTAGCTTCCCTTGGTTATAAGACTGAGTTCATCACTGTTTTACCTTATAATAGTGTTGGTCAAGCCTGCCAAAAATTTATCCAGAAACACGGCATTGGTTGTCGGTATCTGCTACATCAAGAGGGTCGTCTAGGACTGTATTTTTACGAACGTGGTTTTGGTGTTAGAAGGAGCCGTATTACCTATGATCGTTCAGGTTCTGCGTTTTCGCAGTCTAATTTTGAGCAGTATGACTGGGAGACAATTTTCAAGGAAGTTGATTGGTTCCATGTCTCAGGCATTACAGCAGCACTTAGTCCAACTTGTTATGACCTAACCTTAAAAGCGATGAAAACGGCTAAAAACCTTGGGATAGGGATTAGTTTTGACCTTAATTACCGTGAGCAGTTGTGGCCTTCTTTTGAAGAAGCTAGACAAGGTCTGACGCCCCTTGTTGAGTTAGCTGATATTTGTATCGGCTTGGAGCCAATCAGTTTACCAGATCAAGCTGGTCACGATGTCAAAGACAATCTTGGCCTGACGCGTCCTTATCAGGATTTGGACCTTGTAGCTAGAGTTGCTAATCAGTTGGTAGAACGTTACCAACTCAAAGCACTCGCTTTTACACAGAGGGAATTAATCAATAATTGCTACCACCTAAAAGGTTTTCTTTACCAAAATGGTCAACTCTTACAAACCCCGCTTGAAGAGACTGTTGCAATCGATCGTGTCGGGACTGGCGATGCCTTCACGACAGGTATTATTTTTGGTCACCTAGATGGTCGCAAGGAACAGTATTTGCTTGACACAGCTATGGCTTGTTTCCTTTACAAACATAGCGTTGAAGGAGATATTAATCTCCTTGGTCGACAAGAACTTGAGGGACTGCTCAGCCATCCCCAACAAGAAATCATAAGATAGGAGAAAATTATATGTTATACCCACTCTTGACCCCAACCCGTAGACTATTTGACCTCAATGGGCTTTGGCACTTTAAGCAGGGGGCTTACGCGCCGTCTGCTCAATCGCGACTGGCGGATGAGGTGGTTAGCGAGCTTATGGTCGTACCGTCCTCTTTCAATGATGTCTTGGTCGACAAGGACAAACGGCTCTTTATCGGAGACAACTGGTATGAGCGCGAGATGGCGTTGCCACCTTTGGCTGACCATGAGGAAGTGGTCTTGCGCTTTGGATCGGTGACCCATCAGGCCAAGGTCTACCTCAATGGGCAACTGGTAGCTGAGCACAAAGGCGGTTTTACTCCTTTTGAAGTGGTGGTGGCTCCTCAGTTTTTGACCGCTTCTCCCCTCAAAATCACGGTTTGTGCCAATAATATTTTGGACTACACCACACTTCCTGTGGGCAACTACATCGAGAAAGCTCTGCCTGATGGTGGCATTAAACAGGTGGTTAAGGAAAACTTTGATTTCTTTAACTACGCAGGGATTCACCGACCTGTCAAGCTCTACACTCGACCAAAACAGCATATTGAGGATATTACTGTCAACTATGTTTTGTCAGAAGATTTATCAGAGGCTCGTATCCGTGTGGCAGTGGCCCAAAGCAGTCAGTTAGAAGCGCGTGTTAGCCTACTTGACGAGCAAGGACGGCTGGTGGCGCAGGGACAAGCTGACCAAAAGTTAACACTGTCTCCAGTGCAACTCTGGCAACCGCTTGATGCTTACCTCTACACCTGCCGTGTGGAACTACTGGATGGGGCAACCGTCGTCGATTGCTACGATGAGCCTTTTGGTCTCCGTAAGGTTGAGGTTAAGGATGCCCAGTTTCTCATCAATAACCACCCCTTTTATTTCAAGGGCTTTGGTAAACATGAGGATACCTATATCAACGGTCGGGGGCTCAATGAAGCTGCTAACCTGATGGACTTGAATTTGCTCAAATCCATCGGTGCCAATTCCTTCCGCACCTCTCATTACCCTTATTCTGAGGAGATGATGCGCTTGGCGGATCGTATGGGAATCGTGGTTATCGATGAAGTGCCTGCGGTTGGGCTCTTCCAGAATTTTACCGCAGCCTTGGATTTGTTAGGCGATAAGGAAACATCTGATAACACCTGGTCAGTCATGAAGACCAAGGAGGCGCATGAAGCGGTCATTCGTGAACTGGTCCAGCGGGATAAGAACCATGCCTGTGTGGTCATGTGGGTGGTTGCTAATGAGCCGTCCTCTCATGAAGCAGGGGCGCGTGAATACTTTGCACCGCTTATCCAGCTCTACCGTGACTTAGACCCTCAAAAACGCCCAGTAACTCTGGTCAATATCATGATGGCTCTGCCAGATAAGGATTTGGTCACGGATTTGCTGGACGTTATCTGCCTCAACCGCTACTATGGCTGGTACAAGGACCATGCTGAATTAGAAGATGCCAAGATAAACCTGAAAGAGGAGTTAGAGCACTGGCATCGCCTTTACCCAGACAAGCCAATCATGTTTACCGAGTACGGTGCAGATACCCTACCTGGCTACCACTCACTCTGGGATATTCCGTATACGGAGGAGTACCAGTGTGACTACTACGCTGCTAACCATGAGGTCTTTGACATCCTACCTTACTTTGTCGGAGAGCAGGTCTGGAACTTTGCTGATTTTGAGACCAATGTCAGTCTCATTCGCATCAAGGGCAACCACAAGGGTCTCTTTAGTCGTAACCGTGACCCTAAACAAGTGGTGCGCTTGTTTAAGGAACGTTGGGCGGCAATCCCTAATTTTGGCTATAAATCATAAAGCGTTAGGCACCTGCACGTTGATGTAGGTGTCTTTCACTATGTGCGGTCAAATGGAGAGGGCAACAAATCAGTAAATGATATAGCTTACTGTAAATTGGAGAGAAATTTTACTCGTATAAGTTGACAGAACGGGTGGGCTTGCTATAATAAAGAGAAGAGGAGGACACATGAAGAAAAGTCATCAACCCTTGGCAGACCAGGCAGCTCAACGGCTGGAAGCCTATATCAAAGAACAGCAATTTGAACCAGGCACGCGCCTGCCCAATGAATACGATTTGGGCGCCTTGTTGCAGGTTGGTCGCAGTACCATTCGTGAGGCCGTTCGTCGGCTGGCTGCCCGCAATATTTTAGAAGTCAGACAGGGATCGGGTACCTATATCAGCAGCAAGAAAGGAGTGGCTGACGATCCGCTTGGATTTGCCTTTATCAAAGATACAGCTAAATTAACCCACGACTTATTTGAAATCCGTTTGCTCTTAGAGCCTCGTGTGGCTGCTAAGGCCGCGCTCAACGCGACGGAAGAGGATTGTCAGGAGCTGGAAGACTTGATTGCAGCCATTGAAGCCTCTTATGATAACCAAACGACCGACCATGTCCAGCTAGACGTGGCTTTACATCGTCGTCTGGCTAAAATGAGTGGCAATCTGGCCTTGGATAGTCTTTTACCGGTTATCCATCAGTCCATCACCCTGATTAACCATAATTTTGCTACAAAAGAGTTACAAGATGATAGCCGTCTGGCCCACCGAAAAATTCTTGAAGCGGTCAAGAGCAAGGACAGCATCCAAGCTCATGATGCTATGCTACGGCATATCCTAGCTGTCAGCGCTGGTTTTGAATAGCGAGTTTCTGAAACAAAACTTTTCTCAGTTCAAAAAACAGAGGTTCATACTTCTTAATGCAGAAAGCAATGGTAGCAAATCCGTTGCTTTTTTGAGATAGTCAGGGGAACTCTTGTCCCATCCCTTCTCTCGAATCATCATATGAATTTAACTTTTTTGCTCCTGTTTCAAATAAAAATAAGTTTTTTCCTTGACAAATCATCTGATGAATGATAGGATAAAATTAGGTAAACGTTTTTATAATCAGCTAATCGAAAGGAGTTAACATGCTAGAACGGCTAAAAACCAACTATGCTTTTGCAGTGATTCGCGGGAAATCATCAGATGATGCTTTGGAGATTTCTCGCCATGCCATCGCAGGAGGGATTAAAAATATCGAAATCACCTACACCACACCAGAGGCCAGTCAGGTCATTGCAACCCTGCTTGACGAGTATGCAGGTGACGAGACCGTGGTCATCGGGGCTGGGACGGTCATGACAGATGATCTGGCGCGTGAGACGTTGGTGGCAGGAGCAAAGTTTCTGGTCAGTCCACATTTTTCCGCCAGTATCCAGCGCCTTGCCCAGGAGGCTGGTAGGCTCTATTTCCCAGGTTGTGCGACAGCCACAGAGATTGTGGCAGCGATGGAGGTCGGTTGTGAGATCATCAAGCTATTCCCTGGCGGCAGTTTAGGGCCTGCTTTTATCAAGGATATTCACGGACCGCTACCACAGGTAGAGCTTATGCCATCGGGCGGGGTGTCAATTGACAATGTCGCCAGCTGGAAGGCAGCCGGTGCTTGTGCGGTTGGTGTTGGCTCTGCCTTGAGTGCCAAGGTGGAGACTGAGGGCTACGCCAGTGTGACAACTTTTGCCCAAGCCTTTATGGCAGCAGTGGAGGGATAAGATGACTTTTAATGATATGGACTTTATGTTGACGACGGCAAGCGCCAAACACCTGTACAGCTTTGCCAAGGACATGTCAATCTACGATTTCCATTGCCACCTGGATCCGCAGGCGATTTTTGAGGATAAGCCCTACCACAACATCGTTGACCTCTGGTTGGCTGGTGACCATTACAAGTGGCGTCTCATGCGGACAAATGGCATAGCGGAGGACTTGATCACTGGTGAAGCCCCAAAATCGGAGAAATTCCGAGCATGGATTGAAACCGTCAGCAGGGCTTTCGGGAACCCGCTCTACCATTGGAGCCATCTGGAGTTGAAAACCGTTTTTGGGATTGATGAGGTCATCAAGGCTGAGAACTGGAAGAGCCTATATGACCGACTGAACAACATCCTAGCAGGTGGCGCCATCAGCCCTCGGTCGCTCCTACGCTTAGCCAAAGTCAAGTTTGTTGGCACAACTGACCATCCCTTAGATGACCTCGTCTGGCATGAGAAAATTGCAGCAGATGAGACCATTGATATGGTGGTAGCGCCGACCTTCCGTCCAGATGAGGTTTTTGTGGCTCATGCCAATTTTGCCAACTTTATTGACCGTCTGGCGATCAAGACAGGCCGTACTATCACAGGTTTTGCAGATGTAGTCGCTGCAATGGAAGACCGAATCGCCTACTTTGTGGCGCATGGTTGTCAGGCGTCAGACATCAGCTTTGGGGCAGTGCAGTACCTGGCGACTGAACCAGAACAGTTGGACGAGATTTTGACCAAGGCGCTAGCTGGTCAACCCCTGACAGAAGAAGACAAGGCCTACTGGCAATCAGGCATCTATCTGGCACTCTGCAAACTCTATCACCAGTACGGTTTAGTGACCCAAGTTCATTTTGGAGCTGTTCGTAACAGCCATAGCCGTCTCTCTGGTCAGCTGGGACCTGATAGCGGATTTGATTCTATGGGTGACCAGATTGATCTGGCCGATCACCTCAACCGCTTCCTCGATGCCCTAGCTAGCAGCGACCAGCTACCTAAAATGGTCTGGTACACTCTTAATCCGAGTTACAATGTACTTTTGGCCAATACGCTGGCCAATTTCCAAGCGAATTCGGCTGGTCAGCGTAGTCAGTTACAGTTTGGAGCAGGTTGGTGGTTCAATGACACCAAGACTGGCATGATAGATCAGATGACCCATTATGCAGAGCAGGGTCTCTTGGCCAACTTTATTGGGATGTTAACTGATTCACGGAGCTTCATGTCCTTCCAGCGGCATGATTATTTCCGCCGTATCCTCTGCAGTTTTATCGGTGACTGGGTTGAGGCAGAAGAAATCCCAAATGATGATGACCTGCTCAAGCCTTTTATCGAAGGTATTTGCTACCATAACGCTCAGCTATTTTTCAACAATTAACCCCTAAGGAGACAAGTCATGAAAATGTCCTTTCGTTGGTACGGGAAAAAGGATCCCGTTACCCTAGAAGAAATTAAAGCAATCCCTGGGATGCAAGGAATTGTCACAGCTGTTTATGATGTGCCTGTTGGTCAAGCCTGGCCTCTGGAGAACATTCTAGAGTTGAAAAGACAGGTGGAGGCTGCTGGCCTTGAGATTACCGTGATTGAGTCCATCCCGGTCCATGAAGACATCAAACAGGGCAAGCCCAACCGTGATGAGTTGATTGAAAACTACAAGACCTCAATTAAAAACGTTGGAGCAGCAGGGATTCCAGTGGTCTGCTACAACTTTATGCCCGTTTTTGACTGGACGCGATCAGACCTTCATCACCCACTACCAGACGGCACCACCTCGTTAGCCTTTCTCAAGGCTGACTTAGCAGGGGTTGACCCTGTGGCAGATGACCTTAACCTGCCAGGTTGGGACTCGTCCTATTCTAAGGAGGAGATGAAGGCCATCATTGAGAATTATCGTGAAAACATTAGTGAAGAAGACCTCTGGGAGAACTTGGAATACTTCATCAAGGCCATCATGCCAACGGCTGAGGCGGCTGGTGTCAAAATGGCCATTCATCCTGATGATCCTCCATATGGTATCTTTGGTTTGCCACGCATCATCACAGGTCTCAAGTCTGTGGAGCGTTTCCTCGACCTCTACGATTCGCCAAACAATGGCATCACCATGTGTGTCGGCTCTTACGCGTCTGACCCAGCTAACGATGTGCTAGCCATCCACGAATACGCCCTCAAGCGCAATCGGATTAACTTTATGCACACCCGTAACGTGACCGCAGGCGATTGGGGCTTCCAAGAGACCGCTCACCTGTCCTCGGCTGGTGACATTGACATGAACGCGGTCATCAAGCTCTTGGTTGATTACAACTGGCAAGGGGCGCTACGTCCTGACCATGGGCGTCGCATCTGGGGTGACCAGGCCAAGACCCCTGGTTACGGCCTCTACGATCGTGCCTTGGGAGCGGCTTATTTCAATGGTCTCTACGAGGCCAACATGCGAGCGGCTGGAAAAACCCCTGATTTTGGCATCAAGACCAAAACAGTCAGAGATAACTAGAAAGGAAAAAATTAATATGACAAAGGTGATTTCGTTTCAGGATAAGGTTGTGGTGATTACAGGTGCAGGGGGTGTGCTCTGCGGTTCGATGGCTAAGGCCTTTGCCGAGGCAGGAGCTAAGGTTGCTCTGCTGGACCTCAACCAAGAGGCTGCCCAAGTTTTTGAGGATGCTATTGTGGCTGATGGCGGTGTGGCCAAGGCGTACAAGGCCAATGTCCTTGAAAAAGACAGTTTAGAAGAGGTGCGTGAGGCAGTGTTGGCAGACCTTGGCCCTTGCGACATCCTCATCAACGGGGCCGGAGGTAATAATCCACGCGCCACAACCGATAATGAGTTTCATACTCTTGACCTGCCAGAGAGGACCAAGTCCTTCTTTGACCTTGACAAGGCTGGGATTGAATTTGTCTTCAACCTCAACTATCTGGGGACGCTTCTGCCGACGCAGGTTTTTGCCCCAGACATGGTCGGTCGACAAGGGGCAAATATTATTAACATCTCCAGTATGAATGCCTATACCCCTCTGACCAAAATCCCTGCCTACTCAGGGGCTAAATCAGCAATTTCAAACTTTACCCAGTGGCTGGCGGTTCATTTTTCTCAGGTGGGTATCCGTTGCAATGCTATCGCTCCAGGCTTCTTGGTAACCAACCAAAACCGCGGCTTGCTCTTCAACGAAGATGGCACGCCATCTGCCCGTGCAGAGAAAATCTTGCGCAACACACCTATGGGTCGCTTTGGTGAAGCTGAAGAGTTAATCGGTGGCATCTTCTTCCTGGCTGATGAGAACCTATCTAGCTTTGTCAACGGCGTTGTCTTGCCGATTGATGGTGGCTTCTCTGCCTATTCAGGTGTGTAATGGTTATAAGACTGGTATAAGATCACAGGTTAGCTGGAGTAGCCCCTACCCTTCTGTCAATCTAGCAGGGTGGGATTGACCAGCTAACCTTAATCCCTATAAGAAAGGATGACAGGCATGGTGCACTTACATTTACAAACAGACGGCTTACAACCCCTTCATGAGACCAATCCCCTCTTGGTTTCTTACAATATTGAGTTTGCTGAGGTGACGGGTGGGACCTTTTGGAAGGCTTATTCGCCAGAGGAAATCGCAGGGACTAAGGACTTCTATGTAGAACCGATAGGCGAAGGCATTACAGCCATGTACAAGGATTTGATGCAGTATTATGATCCGATTGACCTGTCCAATGAGAAGCTCCGCTATTTGGCCAAAGAACTGGGCGAAGCCTGGATTCGGGTGTCGGGAACTTGGGCGACCAAGACCTATTATGATTTTGATGGCAGAGCTGGTGGTCAAGTGCCTGATGGCTATCTCAACCTCCTGACTAAGGAGCAGTGGATCGGTGTCTTGGACTTTGTCAAGGCGGTTGGGGGACACCTCATGGTGTCTTTGGCCAACTGTCCTGGGCTGCATTCGGCGGAGGAGCCCTGGAATCCCGAGCAATCTAAGCAGCTCTTTGCCCTCAGTCAACGCTATGGAGTGCCGATTGAAGCGGTAGAATTTACTAATGAGCCGAACATGATGGAGGAGACGGGTTTTCCAAAAGGCTATACCGCAGCCCATTATCGTAGGGACCATGACCTTTTCTTTGCCTGGTTAGGTGAGCATTACCCAGACTGTCTCAGGGTGGGGCCAAGTACTACAGGTGGGGATAACATCGTCTTTGGTAAGCCTGATACGACAGGTACGGGTGGTGTTGAGCAACTGGTCGGTGAGGTGGCCAACTGTGAGGATCTCTTGGAAGGGACCAAAGAAGGCTTGGACGTCTTTTCTTACCACTACTACAATGGGGTGTCCGAACGTCTAGCGCCAGTCCTGCCAAGTGGTCATTGGTCAGCTGAGGAGGCTTTGTCAGAGGAGTATCTGGCGGTGTCTGGGAATTTCTGTCAGACCTACTTGCCGCTGCGAGACCGCTTTGTGCCTGGAGCGGAGATGTGGGTGACGGAGTCGGGGGATGCTGGCGGCGGTGGCAATACCTGGGCATCGACTTATCTGGATGTCCCACGGACCCTCAATGAATTGGGAACCTTTGCTAGTTTGACCAAGGGGGTTATTTTCCACAATACCTTGGCGGCTTCTGATTATGGTTTCTTAGAACGGGTGGTCTTTACCCCACGGCCAAATTACTTTGCTGTGCTCCTTTGGAACCGCCTGATGGGGCAGCAGGTCTTTGCCAGTGGTGAACCTATTCGAGAGGGGGCGCATGTCTTTGTCCATTCTCGTCAAGATGGCAAGGGAGGTTATGCTTATCTGGTCATCAACAATTCAGAGACGAGCGCAACACGGGTAACCCTGCCAACATCGGCGGACCTTTACCTGATCGCCCCTACTGAAGGCAAGCGTCGTTCGGCTGTCATGACCTTGAACGGTCAGAGCTTGCAGTTGACCAGTGCTGGCACTTTACCAGACCTCCCAGCTGTTAGACAGGCTGCTGGGGACTTGGACTTGCCTCCTGCCAGCTGTGCCTTTATTTTGCTGGATGCAGACTAGGCTAATCATGTGAACAAGGAGGATACTGTGACAACACGAGCAACCTATCTTTTCTGTGTGGATTCAGATGGCTGTGCCATGGATACTATGACTTACAAGCACGAGCTTTTCTTTGGTCCGCTGATCACGAAACATTTTCCGATTGCAGACCCAGATGCTTTTCAAACAGACTGGGAGAAACTCAATCTCTATTCCCGTACCCGTGGGGTCAACCGCTTTACGGGTCTGGTCATGTCCTTGCAAGCGGCTGGGGTGACAGGTATTGATCGCTTGGTGGATTGGGCTAAGACGACTGATTCGCTGTCCAACGCCTCCTTAGAGGCGGCAATTGCTGAGCAGGACAGCCAGGATTTGCAGGCAGCCCTGGATTGGTCTAATGATGTTAACACCCACATCAAAGCCTATGAGGGTGAGGCGTTAGCCTTTCCGAATGCCAGAGAAGGACTTAAAAAACTCAGTCAGTTAGGCGAGGTCTATGTGGTTAGCTCTGCCAATCGCGAAGCGGTCGAAGAAGAATGGAGCGACCAAGGGCTTCTGGAGTTTGTGACGGACCTCTACTGCCAAGACCGCGGCAAAAAAGAAGATGTCCTCGCTCAGCTCCTGACCAGGGTGGAGAAACCAGACCATTTGCTGATGATTGGAGACTCCCCAGGCGATTGTCAGGCGGCCGAGCAAAATGGTGTGGCTTTCTATCCGATTATCGTCGGGGATGAGGCCCAGTCTTGGTCAGACTTGTTAGAGCATGAAGCGGATAACGTTATCGCAGGTTGTTATGATGAAGCAAGCTATAAGAGCCGCTTCTGGGAGAATTTAGATTAAGGAGAATTTATGACACATCTTGTTGATTTAACCAAAACGCCTTACAACTTGGATAAGGCGGCCATTGCTTGGGTGGAAGAGACCATCGCTGGCATGACCTTAGATGAAAAAATCGGTCAACTCTTTGTCAATATGGGAGCCAGCCGTAGCGAGGACTACCTGACAGAAGTCTTGGATACTTATAAGATTGCTGCAGTTCGCTACAATAAGGGAACAGCCGCAGAAGTCTGGGAGCAAAATTACATTTTGCAAACCAAGTCTAAGATTCCGCTCCTCATCGCTGCCAATACAGAAGCTGGTGGTGATGGGGCCGTGACAGACGGGACAAAGGTCGGTGACGAAATCAAAATCGCAGCGACCAACGACCCTCGCTATGCTTATGACATGGGCAAAATTGCTGGGATTGAGGCCTCAGCTGTCGGCTGCAATGCCTCCTTTGCCCCAATCATGGATTTGACCCGAAACTGGCGCAATCCCATCATTGCTAACCGTACCTGGGGGGCTGATGTGGATCAGACCATCGAGCTCTCCAGGGCCTACATGACAGGGATTATGGAACAGGGCATTCTGCCCTTTGCCAAGCATTTCCCAGGGGACGGGATTGATGAGCGTGACCATCACCTCTCCTATGCAGCCAACCCCATGACCAAGTCTGAGTGGATGGAGAGTTTTGGACGGATTTATAAGGAAATGACTGACGCAGGGTTACCAGGGGTGATGGCTGGTCACATTCACCTGCCAAATGTTGAAAAAGAACTGCACCCAGAGCGTGAGCTGGATGACATGTTGCCTGCTTCTCTCAATAAGACGCTGTTGGATGAGCTCCTGCGCGGCGAATTGGGTTATAACGGTGCAATCGTGACCGATGCCTCTCACATGATTGGGATGACAGCATCCATGCCCCGTCGAGAGCTTTTGCCGACGGCTATCGAGGCAGGGTGTGACCTTTTCCTCTTCTTCAATGACCCTGATGAAGACATCGCTTGGATGAAAGAGGGGTATGAGAAGGGGATTCTGACAGACGAACGCCTGCATGATGCCCTGCGTCGGACGCTGGGACTCAAGGCCAAACTGGGCCTTCATACCTTCGAAGGACGCCGTGAAGACATCCTGTTGCCAAAAGAGGAGGCTCTGTCTCGCATTCATACGGCAGAAGCGCAAGCCATTTCAGATGAGGTAGCAGACAAGGCCATTACCCTCGTTAAGGCCAAGCAACAAGGGATCTTCCCTGTGACGCCAGAGCGCTACAAGCGAATTCTAATTGTCAATGTTGAGGGCTACAAGGGTGGCTTTGGAGCTATGATTAACGCTGGGAAAAAGCGAGCATCTGACAAGGTCAAAGAACTCTTAGAGGCCAGAGGGCACGAGGTTGCCATCTGGGAGTCCACCGAAGAGCGAATCATGAAACTGCCTCCTGAGGAGCGCGGAGCAGCCATTGCCAATGTCTATGCTCAGAAACAACCGATTGCCAATCTGACCGACCACTATGACCTCATCATTAACTTGGTCGATGTCAACTCAGGAGGTACAACCCAGCGCATCATCTGGCCAGCAGCCAAGGGGACGCCAGACCAACCTTTTTATGTGCACGAAGTGCCAACCATCGTCATCTCTGTTCAGCATGCCTTTGCCCTAGCAGATATGCCACAGGTCGGTACTTACATCAATACCTACGACAGTATGGACAACACCATGACAGCCCTAGTAGCGAAATTGGCTGGTGAGTCAGAATTCACAGGCATGTCACCTGTTGATGCTTTCTGTGGCTTGCTTGACACCCAGATTTGGCGGAATCCGAAGAGCTGACGAACCATTAACGAAACTAGCGAGGCATATGCCGAGAGTACAAACACCAGCTAGACCGAATCAGATTTCTGAAGTGAATCATAGAACTCTAGACGATACCGTCTAGCCAACATTATTCTCGCCCACAAAATAAAAAAATAAGGCAGATATAAAGCCCTTGCTAGGAGTATCATCTTAGCAAGGGCTTTATCGTTATTGAGTTAGTAGGTGTAGTAGTCGAAGAATAACATCAGCTGTATTCAGCGTACTCTCTAATCAGAGATTAGTCAACTGGTGTCCTCTACATCAAGAACATTAAGAGCAAGAAATCCTATGAGAGTAGAAAACCTAAGACTTTTCTACTCTCATAGAGAAAAAAGAGTTTTTTTACTTATACGCATCAAGTAACCGAGATAAGACAAATTGAAGCACCCGAGTGCTAACTTGTCTCTTAAACGTTTTACTTTCAAACACTTCCCCCAGTTAGGAGAGTAATCGGCAAGATATACTCACGATTAGTTTGTTGCTTATCAATTTTTTTCGTGAGGACATCAACCAAAAGCTCTGCTATTTCCCGCAGGGGTTGCTTAATGGTCGTCAACTCGGGATGATAGGTCTCGATAAAGTGTGTGCCATCATAGCCGATGATTTTCAGTTGCTCAGGGATCTGTAAGCCCAGCTGGCGAGCAGTGCTCATGGTCAAAAGTGCTGTCAGATCATCAGAAACAAAGACCCCATCCGGCTGGTGTTGTGTCAAGCAAGATTTGATTTCCATGGTTTTACGAATGGGAGAAAAGTCTGTCGGGATATTGACGACAGGAGCTTGAGGCAAAATAGACTGAAAACCTTGACGTCGTAGGCCTGTTGGTGAGTCCGAATTATCATTACCAGCAATCATCATGATGCGTTGACAGCCAGAGCGGTGCAAGGTCATAGCAGCCGTAATCCCGCCAGCAAAGTTATCCGATGAAATCACCGTAATATCAGGAGCTAGGTTACGGTCGAATGAAACGATAGGAGCTTCCACTCGCTGGTAGTCGTCAATTCCCAAGTTATGGCTAGATGAGATAATACCGTCGACTTGGTTGGCTGCCAGCATCTCTAGATACTCTCGTTCCTTGTCAGGGTCATTTTGGCTGTTGCAGATGATGACCTTGTAGCCTTTTTTGAAGAGTTCAATCTCAAGGTATTCAATCAGTTCGGCGTAAAAAACGTTGGAAATCTTTGGGAAAATCAGACCGATGAGCTTGGCTGATTTGCCCTGCAAGCTCCGCGCCAGATTGTTAGGCTTGTAGCCCAGTTCTTTCATGGCTTCCTGAACCTTTTGAATCGTCTTCTCAGACAGGTAGCCTTTTTTATTGATGACCCGAGAGACGGTGGTCGGACTGACCCCAGCCAGTTCCGCCACGTCGGTAAGTTTTGCAACCATTATTTCGCTAATTCAAAGTAGCTACCAGTTACCTGCCCAGACAAAAGCGCAATGCCGGTCTGCTCAGCCGTTGGAAAGACCCGACTGGTAAAGACTTTTTCTCCTTTATTGATAAAAATTTCCACGATGGACTTGTCCACAAAGACATTGAGCGTCACTGCACCAGCAGCCACTTGGCAGCTCCTCGTTGTGCCAAAGTCAGTCGCAAAGGGGACCCCCACCTGACTGCGATCCAGTTCTATGATACCATTTTCCGTGTCCACTGTCAGGCGCAAACCATTCCCCTCACGATCAGCAAAGAGCAGGAGCTCGCTCACTTGCCCAGGAGCGCAGCTAAGCTCCAGCTCGTAGCTGTTTTGGGTCAATGGCAGAGCAGAGAAAACCTGTTCGCTTCGTCTCAGGCTAGTGATGGCTGGAACAGGGTACTGGTAGAGCTTGCCGTCTTTGATGGATAGCTCCTTAACCAAACTCATGGCACCCTGATAGCCATAGTCGTCAGTTGGGTAGTCCACATCAGGCAGACCAATCCAGCTGACAATCAGCGCCCGCCCGTCAGGCGTGTTAAACCCTTGAGTGGCATAGCACTCAAAGCCCTCATCAAGGTTGATGATAGTGCTTGGATTGGTCAGACGGGCTGCTTCAGCATCAAAAGTTTGACCGATGACATAGGTGTTAGGGTAGATGTTTTGGTAGTCCAGCTCTGCCTTGTCCAGACCTTGCGGGCTGTAGAGGAGAACAGGCTGTCCATCAACAAAGACCAGATTAGGGCATTCAATCATGTACTCACTCCCTCTTCCACCGAAGTCTAGGTTACCCACTTCAGACCATTTGGTCACGTCACGATCTTCAGCCTTGTAGAGCTTGATAAAGCCTTGTTTATCATGGTTTTGAGCGCCGACGATGGCATAAAATTCATTCTCGTATTCAAAAATCTGTGGATCACGAAAATGCTCAGTCGCATCACTAGCTGGCGCAATCAGCACCTCGGCGATTTTCTCGATTTGTCCCGTCTGATCCATCCAAGCGCCGACCTGCAAGGGTGTCCGCACCCAATTCTCATCGCGGACATTGCCCGTATAGAAGATAAAGAGTTTCCCATCTATCTCATAGGCTGAACCTGAATAAGCACCGTGGCTGTCCAGTGGCGTGTCTGGGTAGATGACTGTGCCGGTCTCCGTGAAGCGAACCAAATCTTCGCTCTCCGTATGCACCCAGGACTTGAGCCCATGAGCAGGACCGTAGGGCCAGCTCTGGTAAAAGAGGGTAAACTTCCCATTAAAGTAAGAAAAACCGTTGGGGTCATTGAGCATTCCTGATGTGGGCTCGATATGGTAACCTGCTCGCCATGGAGAACTGGCTGTCTTGTCTTGAATATCAGTCAGTTCTTTTTCTGTCCAATCCTCGTAGCGCTTATAGCGTATCTCTGTCGGTAAATTCATGTTCAAACCTTTCTAGTCAGTTATCGTCACTATATATAGTAAACGTTTGCGACTGAAAAATCAAGGATTTTTAGTAAAAATAAAAAATTTCTGCAAAACGCTTGACATATTTTAGAAAGGTGATAAAATAAAAGGGTAACGAAAACCAAAAACGTTTTCAGAACGAAAAAATTTTAAGGAGACATCTTGCAATGGATAACAAACAAATTGCAAAAGAAGTGATCGAGGCTCTGGGTGGTCGCGAGAACATCAAGAGCGTTGCCCACTGTGCAACTCGTCTGCGTGTCATGGTCGTTGATGAAGCGAAAATTGACAAAGAAAAAGCAGAAAACATCGACAAGGTTAAAGGCGCTTTCTTTAACTCAGATCAGTACCAGCTGATTTTCGGTACAGGTACTGTTAACAAAATTTACGATGAAGTCGTTGGCCTTGGCTTGCCAACCGCAACAACTGGTGAGCAAAAAGCGGAAGCTGCTGCGCAAGGCAACTGGTTCCAACGTGCTATCCGTACCTTTGGTGACGTCTTTGTCCCAATCATTCCAGCTATCGTAGCGACTGGTTTGTTCATGGGTCTGCGTGGACTCTTGGCTGCCTTGAACATGCCACTTGAAGGCGATCTCTTGGTTTACTCACAAATCTTAACAGACACGGCCTTCATCATCTTGCCAGCTCTCGTTGTTTGGTCAACTTTCCGTGTATTTGGTGGAAACCAAACCATCGGTCTCGTTCTTGGTTCAATGTTGATTGCTGGTCAACTCCCTAACGCTTGGGCGGTTGCTTCAGGCGGTGATGTGGAAGCCATGAAATTCTTCGGCTTCATCCCAGTTGTTGGTTTGCAAGGTTCTGTTTTGCCAGCCTTCGTGATTGGTGTGGTCGGTGCTAAGTTTGAAAAAGCTGTCCGCAAGGTTGTCCCAGAAGCCCTTGACCTCTTGGTAACGCCATTCATCACCCTTCTTGTGATGTCTATCCTGGGCTTGTTTGTCATCGGTCCAGTCTTCCACGTGGTAGAAGAATACATCTTGGCTGCGACTAAGGCTCTGCTTGCTTTGCCATTTGGTCTTGGCGGTCTGATTATCGGTGGTACGCAACAAATCATCGTGGTCTCAGGTGTACACCACATCTTCAACTTGCTTGAAATCCAACTCTTGGCTGACTCTGGCCTCAACCCATTCAACGCTATCATCACAGCAGCTATGACGGCTCAAGGTGCGGCAACTGTTGCGGTTGGTGTGAAAACAAAAGACGCGAAACTGAAAGCTCTTGCTTTCCCAGCAGCTCTTGCAGCCTTCTTGGGTATTACTGAGCCTGCTATCTTCGGTGTTAACTTGCGTTACCGTAAACCATTCTTCTTGTCACTCGGTGCAGGTGCGCTAGGTGGTATGTTGGCTTCTATCCTTGGTTTGGCTGGTACAGGTTCAGGTGTCACCATCATCCCTGGTACTACCCTCTACCTGGGTAATGGTCAGTTGTTCCAATACCTCCTTATGGTAGCTGTTTCATTTGCACTTGGATTTGCCTTCACTTACTTCTTTGGTTTTGAAGATGAGGCTGCTGTAAAAAAGCCTAGTCCTTCAGTTGCACCAGTACAAGCACCCGCAGCTGAAGTGACCTCTAAAGATGAGGTGCTTGTTAGCCCACTTGCTGGGCAAGCGGTAACTCTTGCAACTGTTAATGACCCAGTCTTTTCTAGCGGTGCTATGGGGCAAGGAATTGCCATCAAACCTAGTGCTAATACCGTTTACGCTCCAGCTGATGGAACGGTTTCTGTGGCCTTTGAAACTGGGCATGCCTACGGTATCCAGTCTGACAAGGGTGCTGATATCCTGATTCACATCGGTATCGATACCGTGTCAATGGCTGGTGATGGTTTTGAGCCTAAGGTTAAAGCAGGTCAAACCATTAAGGCTGGTGATGTCATCGCTACCTTTGATTCTGCGAAAATTGCAGCGGCAGGTCTTGATGACACAACCATGATTATCATCACAAACACAGATGCCTATGCCCAAGTGACCCCACTTGCAGACGGTACAGTGACTGTTGGTCAAGACTTGATTGCCTTGAGCAACTAATATTCCCAAGGCTAGGCATTGTCCTAGCCTTGCTTGTTAGACTAGAGACTGTTTTAGAACAAGTAAACAGCACCGTCAACGCTCTGATAGTCAGATCAGAGATGGCGCCAATACTTGTCCTAAAGTGAGCGTCTCTGTTCTGACAAGAACATATTCTTCAGAGATAGAAAGGAAGACGATGACAACAAAACTTTACGGTAGTCTGGAAGCTGGTGGCACCAAGTTTATCTGTGCTGTCGGCAACAGCGATTTTGACGTGGTGGCTAAAACCCAGTTCCCAACGACCACTCCTGATGAGACCATTGCCCAAGTGATTGCCTTTTTTGAACAATTTGAGGCATTAGAGGCTATTGCGGTGGGGTCTTTTGGTCCTATTGATATTGATGAAAACTCACCGACCTACGGTTACGTGACAACAACTCCAAAATCACATTGGTCTAATGCCGATATGATTGGTCCTATGAAAAAGGCTCTTAATGTACCGATTTACTTTACGACGGATGTTAACTCGTCTGCTTATGGCGAAGTTATTTCCCGCGATGGCGTCGAAAACTTGGTCTACTACACGATCGGCACAGGCATTGGCGCTGGGGCTTACATGAATGGACAGTTCATCGGTGGTATTGGGCATACCGAGATGGGACACACCTATATGGCTATCCATCCAGAGGAAGGCGAATTTGAAGGGATTTGCCCATTTCACAAAAACTGCCTCGAAGGGTTGGCAGCCGGTCCATCTCTTGAGGCCAGAACCGGTAGCCGTGGGGAACACATCCCACTAGATAGTGATGTTTGGGATAAACAAGCCTATTACATTGCCCAAGCTGCCATTCAGGCAACCATGATGTTCCGCCCAGAGGTTATCGTCTTCGGTGGTAGCGTCATGGCTCAAGACCACATGCTCAAACGCGTGCGGGATTACTTTAGCCAGCTCCTCAACGGCTACCTGCCAGTACCTGCGGTTGAGGATTATATCGTGACCCCGATTGTGCCAGAAAACGGCTCTGCAATCATCGGAAACTTCGCCTTGGCGATGAACATTGCTCCCGAAGCCGAGGGCGCCATCTAAGATCCAAAAACAGATTCGATCTATGGTCGGTCTGTTTTTCTTTTGGAAGATTGCAGAGCGACCTAATGAGTAGACAAGTCTAATTTAGAGTAACATCTGGTACCGGGTCGTCGCTCTGCTATTGCCCAAAAGGGTCAGACTTTCCAAATGCCTCAAAATATGCTACAATCAAGAAAATCATTCAAGGAGTTATTATGCCACAACCATTATTTTTTAAGTCCGTCTTGCAGGAAAAAATCTGGGGTGGTCATCGCTTACGCGATGTATTTGGCTATACCTTGCCAAATGATAAGATTGGCGAATATTGGGCAATTTCCGCTCATCCCAATGGTGTATCAGTTGTCTCAAACGGTGCCTTAGCTGGACAAGCGCTGGACACCCTTTATGCCGAGCGCCCCGATCTTTTTGGTTACCCAAAAAGCCCAGTCTTTCCCCTCTTAACTAAAATTTTAGATGCCAATGACTGGTTAAGTGTTCAGGTTCATCCTAACGATGCCTATGGTCTGGCACATGAAGGTGAGCTTGGCAAAACAGAGTGCTGGTATGTGATCGCAGCAGACGAAGGTGCAGAGATTATCTACGGACATGAAGCGACCAGCTGTGAGGAATTAGCTGAACGTATCGAGGCAGGCGATTGGGATAAGCTGCTGACACATGTCCCTGTCAAAGCTGGAGATTTTTTTGATGTGCCAGCAGGAACCATTCATGCGATTGGGAAAGGGATTATGATTCTGGAGACCCAGCAGTCAAGCGATACCACCTATCGGGTCTACGATTTCGACCGACGTGATGATGCAGGTCATTTACGCGAACTTCACTTGTCCAAGTCGATTGACGTGGCAACGATTGGAAAGCCCCTCAACACGACACCAGCTCGCTTGGAGCTTGAGCACCTCACGACAACGGTTTTTGTCAGCAACAGCTTTTTTACCGTTTACAAGTGGGACATTACAGGTGAAGTCAAGATGACTCAAACAGCGCCTTACCTCCTTATCAGTGTTTTAGACGGTGATGGTCAGTTAAAAATTGAGGACACGATTTATCAACTGACAAAAGGAGACCATTTCATTTTGCCAAATGATGTGACGGCTTGGGCATTTGACGGAGATATGACACTGATCGCCAGCCATGTCAATGAGAAAGAGGACTAAAAATGCTTCGAAAATTAGTTGTGATTCATCTCTGCTTTCTGGCTTTGGCAGCAAGTATGCTCTACATTAACTTTACAGGTCCCAACCTGACGTGGAACATGGGCTTGTCACTCATCGCTCTGAACTGTTCGGCAGTTGCTACCAGTACAAGCAAGTGGTATGTTCGCCTGCCCTTTCTGCTCGCTTGGTTCTTCTTCTTTCCAAATACCTTTTATATGCTGACGGATATTGTTCACATGCACTTTACCTCAACCGTGCTTTGGGAGCGCTCTAGCATGATTCTCTTTATGCTCTATGTGCCTAGTATCTTGCTGGGAGTCTTCTCAGGGGTACTAAGCGTACGCTATGCCTTTGAGAGCTTAAAAATTCGACAACCTTATCTGAGGTGGGGTTTGATTGTCATTTTGTCTAGTGTGTCCAGCTTTGCCATTCATATCGGACGTTACGCTAGGCTCAATTCTTGGGATATTTTGACCCGTCCAAAGCTGGTCATCGATGAAATGCTAGCAGTTGTCAGCCGTGAAGCTCTGCCATTTATCATCGGATTTACCTTTATCCAAATTATGGTGCTAATTTTCATGGAAGACGACAGGTAAAAAGCGAACGATACACAAAAAATAACAAAAAAACCTTGAAAAAGGTTTTTTCTTGCGTTATAATAAAAACTCCCTTTTAGGAAAATATACGATTTTAAGGAGTTCTGTTGAACATGGATAAGTTTTTCAAGCTCAAAGAGCATGGAACGAATACAACAACTGAAATCATGGCAGGGATTACAACATTTTTTGCTATGTCTTATATTTTGTTCGTCAACCCTAGTGTCTTGAGTGCCGCTGGTATGCCATCTCAAGCGGTCTTTTTGGCGACAATTATTGCCTCTGCGGTATCTACCTTGATTATGGGACTCTTTGCCAATGTGCCTTACGCTTTGGCTCCAGGGATGGGTCTAAACGCCTTTTTCACCTATACGGTCGTCTTTGGGCTTGGTTTTACCTGGCAAGAAGCCTTGGCAATGGTCTTTATTTGTGGCTTGTTTAATGTTTTTATCACAGTAACAAAGGTTCGTAAGAGTATCATTAAATCAATTCCGCTAGGTCTTCAACATGCCATCGGCGGTGGTATCGGTGTCTTTATCGCCTATCTTGGATTCAAAAACGCTAATCTGATTACTTTCTTGACCTCAGGGAGCGATATTATCACGGTTAATGGCGTTGCACCTGCTGAAGCAACTGCCGCAACCTTTGAAAATGGTGTCTATTCAGTTCTAGCTGGTGGAGGGGTTGTGCCTTCTATTACGACTTTCACTGAACCCAGTGTTTTATTGGCAGTCTTCGGTTTGATGCTGACAGCTATCCTTGTCGTCAAAAATGTCCGCGGAGCGATTTTAATCGGTATCGTGGCAACTACCCTCTTGGGTATTCCTTTTGGTGTCGTTGATTTTTCAGCCATCAATCTAGCGGAAAATAGCCTTGCGGATGCTTTTGCTGAACTTGGCACAACAACCTTTGCAGCCTTTGACGGTATGGGCTCACTCTTCAGTGACCCAGCTAAGCTCCCAACGGTTCTCATGACGATTTTTGCCTTTAGTCTGTCAGATACCTTTGACACCTTGGGAACCTTTATCGGAACTGGTCGCAAGACAGGTATCTTCTCTGAAGAGGATGAACGTGCCCTTGAAACCAGTTCGGGGTTCAACTCTAAGATGGATAAAGCCCTCTTTGCAGATGCCATCGGAACCTCTATCGGTGCGATTTTCGGCACATCAAACACAACAACTTATGTCGAGTCTGCTGCAGGTATTGCGGCTGGTGGTCGAACAGGCTTGACAGCGGTGATGACAGCTGCTTTGTTTGTTCTATCAACTTTACTGGCTCCTGTTGCAGGTCTTGTCCCAGCTGCAGCAACCGCACCTGCCTTGATCATCGTTGGGGTCATGATGGTGTCGTCCTTCCTTGATGTCGAATGGAATAACTTTGAGGAAGCTCTTCCAGCCTTCTTTGCAGCTGTTTTCATGGCCATGAGTTTCAGCATTTCTTATGGGATTGCAGCAGCCTTTATCCTTCACTGCCTAGTCAAGATTGTCACCGGCAAAGCCAAAGATGTTCACCCAATCCTGTGGGGTGCAACTACCCTCTTTATCCTGAACTTTATCATCTTGACCAAGTTGTAAGTGACTCTTCCACACAGTTAATTAGAGATACGAAAAAGCCCAAATCGGGCTTTTTTCATCTCTTAAGCCTAACATCTGAGAAATAAAACGCCAGATTTCTTTTACACTCAGTTTATAGAAGACTCTCTTTACTCACGCCTATCATTTGTCAGTATTTTCTCATTCAGAACCGACTGTGCCAATCCTAGTCCCACTCCAGAAATTAAGTCTTTAATTAAGAGTTCACATTAACCAACATCACTTATCCTTTATCGAGACACTACTATAAAATCTTCGAGAAACTGGTGAACTGACGTCTTAAACTAATCTGTAAATCCGTTTTCCATCTCCGTTTGTGTACAACTGAATAAGCCATTACAAAACAATAAACGCATTAAGACAAAACTAAAAGGACTTAGTCCTGTGCAATACAGAACCAAATCCTTTCAATAATATTTCTTGTCCAACTTTTGGAGTGAAGTTCACGTTCGTCCCAACCTCGCTTTGTAGTTCTATAATCTTCCAAACAAGATTGGAGCTTTGAGCTATTCAACACTGAACAAGTACGGATAAACAGGTTGGTCTCCCTGATGGATCTCAACTTCTATATCCTCATACTTTTCTTCCAGATAAGTTGCCAAATCTTCTGCCACCTCTTGGTCGCCTTCTTCACCGATGTAGATCATTGCAATTTCGCTATCCTCATCAATCATCTGATCAAAGGTCGCACGCAGTGCTTCTTCCATGTCTGGTGTGGATACCAGAATCTTACCATCAACCATACCCAGAATATCATTTTCATGAATATCCAAGCCATCAATTGTTGTATCGCGTACTGCCAAAGTGACGCTACCGCTAGTCACAGTTGATAAGCTATCCGTCATTGCAGCCTGATTTGTTTCCAAGCTAGCTTCTGGGTTAAAGGCCAACAGACTGGTGAAGCCTTGTGAAACAGTTCGAGTTTCAACAACAACTGCTGGGATGTCAACAACATCTGCCGCTGATTGGGCGGCCATAAAAATATTTTTGTTGTTTGGTAGGATAATCACCTGTTTTGCGTTGACTGCTTCTATAGCTTTGACAATATCCTCTGTCGATGGGTTCATGGTTTGACCACCTGAGATAATATAGTCTACACCTTGTGAAGTGAAAATATCTGCCAAACCCTGACCTGCAACTACTGCGATAATACCATAGTCTTTCTTCGGTGCAGCTGGAGCGGTTGACTTTTGTAATTCAGCAGAATGCTGCTCACGCATGTTGTCAACTTTAACTTTAACCAACATACCGTATTTGAGACCTTCTTGCATAACGAGACCTGGGTCTTCTGTGTGCACATGAACTTTGACAATTTCATCATCATTGATAACAAGAAGCGAATCGCCCAGTGTGCTCAAGTAGCCCTGAAACTCCTCGTAGTTAAACTCTTTAACGTAAGTCGGTCCTTGTCCCAGAGCGACCATAATCTCTGTACAGTAACCAAAGGTGATGTCCTCAGTTGCAACGTGACCAGCTACAGATTTATGATGCTCGGCATTGATCATGCTTCCCATATTAGCTGGGGTCGGTTTGAAGTCCTCTGAGGCGACATAGTCACCTGTAAGAGCAGCTAGGAAACCTTCATAGATGTAAACGAGACCTTGACCGCCTGAGTCAACGACGCCAACTTCTTTGAGCACTGGCAAGAGGTCTGGTGTTTTAGCTAGAGCACGCTTAGCACCTTCAACGGTTGCACGCATCACTTCGACAGCATCATCTGTTTGCTCTGCTTTCTTTAGAGCCGCTGTAGCAGCACCTCTTGAAACCGTTAAAATCGTTCCCTCAACAGGCTTCATCACAGCCTTATAAGCAACCTCAACACCATTCTGAAAGGCGTGTGCCAAATCCTTACCATCAAGCTCGGTCTTATCTTTGATTGATTGTGCAAAGCCACGGAAAAGCTGGGAGGTAATCACCCCAGAGTTTCCACGTGCGCCCATGAGGAGGCCCTTGGATAAAATTTGTCCAACTTGTCCAACCGTTGAGGCTGGTTTGTCTGCAACTTCTTTAGCACCATTATCCATGGTCATTCCCATGTTTGTCCCTGTGTCACCATCTGGAACTGGAAAGACGTTTAAGGAGTTGACATACTCCACCTGGTTACCCAAGCGAGTACTAGCTGCTTGCACCATATCTTGCAATACACTTGTTGTAATCTTAGTCACTTAGTTATCTCCTGCTACCTTAATGTTTTGAACATAGATGTTAACAGCGTTGACCTTAATGCCCAGCTGATTTTCCAACGCAAATTGCACCCGTTCCTGAATGTTTTTTGCTACCTCGCTGATTTTAACGCCATAGCTAAGAACGGTATAGACATCTACACTTATGCCTTCTTCAATGGATTTTACCACAACACCTTTGGCGTAATTTTCACGGCGCAAAAGTGCTTGTACATTATCCTTCAGAGCAGCACGACTAGCCATGCCAACCACCCCAAAAATCTCTGTGGTTGCTCCGCCAACAACCGTCGCAATCACATCATCTGACAGTTCAATTTGACCGTCTTTGGTATTGATTTTTACAGTCATCACCATTACCTTTTTCTATCATATTTTGCTATAAGCAAGTCGCATACTCATCTAAACGAAGTGACTCAACATTTTTTAGAAGAAATCACATCATTTTTAACAAGTAGCCAGCGAAACATCCAGCACTGCTAAATGTTCCTATCATCTCATTATAGCACAAGATGACTAAAATCACCAACCATAACTTTTTGATAGGCTAAGGTATCATTCGTAGTATCCTTGTTTTTTTTATACTCATACCAGAGGCGATAATGTTGGTTTTCCGTCAATAGAATAAATCCGTTTATCTTCTGGCACTTAATGCCAATAAAAAATCAACCATAAAGCCCTCACTAGGATTACACACCTAATGAGGGCTGGGCTTAGTTTTCGTATCTGCTGAGTGATGGCAACCCCAGCCTGGGTGTTTGTTCTAGCATCTCTATGGTTTCTTATTTTGACGTTGGCGTTTTTGATGTTTCCTCATGGCTAGCTGTTCTTGTCTAAAATCACTATTGCCGATAAAACGTAACGTTGTCATCAAAGGGGTGCGGTTTTGCCCTAAGATTCGTAAGTTCTCAACCAGCAACTCAACCCCTAATAAGACGCCAAACATGAGTAAAATCCCGCCAAATCGGCTGGAAACATTCAACAAGAGGGAGGCTATTGAAAACAGGAGGGTCAGTCCATAGACGACTAAGACTGCTCCACGATGGGTAAAGCCAAGCACTAACAAACGGTGATGTAGATGCATGCGGTCTGGCTCATAGAATTTTTTGCCCGACAACTGACGGCGAATAATCGCCAGCGCTGTATCAATAATCGGCACACCTAAAATCAAAACCGGTGACACGACAGCAACTGCTGTTGCATTCTTCAACCCCTGCAAGGACAGTACAGCAATCATGAAGCCGATAAACAGGGCACCTGTATCACCCAGATAAATGATGGCCGGGTGATAGTTGTAAGGAAAGAAACCAATAATGGCTGCAATCAGAATAAAGATGGTTAGGGTAAGGTACAAATCACTCTCAAAGAGGAAAAAGTTTGAGACCAAACCGAGCGTCGTTAAGGTAATCATTGACACCCCAGACACTAAGCCATCTAGACCATCTAAAAAGTTGATTGCATTTGTAATGCCAACAATCCAAAAAATGGTTAAAATGAAGGTCAGCCACGGCTCAAACTGCAATAGAGGACCACCAAAAGGAATTTTGAAGCTGTCAAAGCGAAAATCAGTTAAGTGATAAACCAGAATCGCAGCCACAACAATTCCTAACATTTTGTAAATCGCCTTAATTTCATAAATATCATCTATAAAACCTGTTATACCGATAACAAGACCGCCCAAGACAACAGGAAAAATGTAGTCAACATAGGAGGCAAAGCCCTCTTTGATGGGCAAAACCAAGGGCATCAAGAGCAGCGTTGACACCACAAAGGCAAAAATAATGGCTAATCCACCACTGCTTGGCATGGGTTTTTTATTGATACGTCTCGCATTAGGCTGATCAGTTGCACCTACACGCAGGGCTAGGAAACGGACGAGCGGCGTAGCGATTAAGGATAGGAGCAAGGTAGCGATAAGAACGAGGACATATTCTATAGAAAATGATACCATATGATTCTTAGCCCCTTATACTTGCTAACTCTGCGAGGACGTCGCCTTCCCTAAGCGATATTGCGTGCTCCCTCAAGTAAGCTCTAGTCTCAGAGGCTTCAGTCGCATGTTCTAACAATCTCGCATAAATCTGGTGTGGATAAGCTTCTGGCCGGTTTTTGACGTAAATCAATACCGTCAGGCGATACGTGCCTTGAAATTTATATAATTCAGCCGCTTCAACAGGATAGTCAACCATTTTCGCAAATGCGATAACATCTGACAGCTGTTCAAATGACAAGACATAGTGCGTAAAATCTGAAATAATTCCCAGCTCGTCAGCCTCTTCCATGTCTTGTTCCTCAGCTTGAGCTAATCGCTGCAGGGCTTCCGAGTCTCCATTTTCGGAAACTTTTTGCTCGATTTTCTTGAAAATTTCTTCAGGTGTCAGATGAGCTAAATCTTCAAAATTAGACAAATCGGCCATCGAGAAATCTGTCGCAACTTCAGACATGGTGACAAAAATATTCACCTTATCCGGCTTTGGTGTCACCCGAAAACTGAGCATGCCACTTTGCTTAAAGGCATCAGGCAAATCAACTTCTTCTAGCATGGCATAGAAAAATTCTTCCGTTCTTTCTTGCGGCATGATAAAATCAGTTAGTTCCAAGCCCCTATCTTCTAAATCTTTTATACTAATCGTAATTTTAAACGTTGTTTCACTGATTTGCTTTGCTTTCATTTTTCACCTCGCAATCACATCGTCCCTATAGTATACCATATTTTAAGCTAAAAGTCATTTTTAGGATGACAATGCTAAGTACGCATGCAATCCTGACCTCTTTTAGCTTTCTTTTTATTGCCAACATGGAGCTGAGCGGTCCGTTCGACAGTTAGCGTCGCTCATGCTGGTCACTAACAAGTCCATATTACCAAGCCTAGTCTCTTTTATAACTGTTCATCAGCGACTTAGCAATTAACTCTGAGATGAGACATCTTGCTGTTGTCTCATTCGCATGCCACATCATATCCCCGCTCGTCCAGTATTCAAGATGTCACCACCATTTTTATGATTGTCAATTTTAGGGTATTTTTCAAAGAAAAACCATTTAATGCTTAAAACTGCTGGCAGAGCTAGAGATAAAACTACCGGGCTAACATCGTTATCATCACTCGCATAAGCTGTCACTACATCGGATAAAAATAGCTAGTTACCTGAAGTTCACTTTATATTTTTTGACTTAAATTCTTCCATCAAAAAACCACCGAACTCGAGTTTTCGGTGGTTTCATCTGTCTTATGCTACCGCTAGAACTTTGCGGCCTTTGCGACGACGAGCTGCTAAGACACGACGTCCATTTTTAGTAGACATACGGTTACGGAAACCGTGTTTACGTGCACGACGGATTTTACTTGGTTGAAAAGTACGTTTCACGATGAATACCTCCTCTAGAATTTTCGTATTCGTTTAGCCGGCTATTGTGATATCAGTTACTAAACATACCTAAATAGTCTACCGTAAAAATCTATTCTTGTCAAGAGAAGTTCTCTATTTTTCACGCCATAAGCCTGAAAAATTTCTTGGGCTATTTTTGTTCCTTGATGTTTTCGAATACTCAGATTCGTTATGTGCTTATAGCATTTAATATTGTTTCCTAATCATTCTGCTAAATAATTATTTCAGAAATAAACACTGTTAATACACCCCCACAGGGGTGATTACAAAGCTGAGTCCTATTACAGTTGGAGAGATTGCCTGCCGATAACTATAAAATTAAATGGTGTGAATTTGGTGTGAAAAGTGGTGTGAACTTTGCTAAAAAAACATTAAAAAACGCCTGATGGTGTGAACCAAAAGGCGTTTGAAACGTTGATATATCGCTGATATTAACGTTTTGAGAATTGTGAAGCTTTACGAGCTTTCTTAAGACCTGGTTTGGCTAATCCAATATCTAAACTAGCTCATATTCCTTTATTTAAGCTATTTGGGGTCTAAATTTTCTTACAAACTTTTAATGAATTTCAAATAGTTTTATCTAAATAGGGCAATTTTACCATAAAATTAAGATAATACGAGTCAGGTATATCAATAATTTGCCCTATTTCCTAAACTGATATGAGTAAATTCAAATACCATCTCTACTCTCAAAAGTAAGGATGGTATTTTAAGTTTTTATTGCGTGACTCCCTTCACACTAAAAAAGGTAAAAGATAAGTTAGTGTATTATTTTGTATTTTTCGCTCCACCATTATGACTATTTGGTCGAACAAACTTAATATTCTTATTATCCTTTATAAACGGTATAGCCACATGATTACCTACAACTTTTTCCATTTGTATAGCAATATCATCATCTGTATTTTGATCAGAGATAATAGGAAGTATAATCATACGTTCATAAAACTTATTCAGGTTTAGAGATAGGATATTTAACAATTCTTTAGCTTTCATTTTGGGTGAAGATTCCAAAGTTTTTTCTATTATATACTCAAGGTATTCAATTGACACACCTTTTTCAAAATATATTTTATTTGCCCAGTCACCGTCTATACTAGATTTTCCAACTTCAATAATATCACCGAAAGAACTAATACCAATAAATACAAAATTAATATTAGAACCATTCGAAGATTCTAACCCAGTTATGTCAGAAAGCTCTTTATTCGTAAAAGCCGTCTTAATATTTCCTCTTATTCCGTTAGGTCCAGTTTTTTCTACCTCATCCCATGCTTCTTTATAAATTGTACAGGAAAAAATTTTATTTTTATCAATATATTCCAATGAATCACTTTCCTTTAAACGTTCAATCAATGCTTCTGAAGTTTTCGCAGAACTCCATATTTGTTGTAATTTATTATCAGACATATATTCTACCACCTTTTAATTATTTTATACTTTTTCCCAATCAGTATAGAAAAAAAACAGTTAGATTACAAGCACTTTTATGATATAATTATAGTAAAAATAATATCTACTTTCACTGTAAATATTAAAAGCCTAAAAATATCTTTTATTAAAACTTGAGAGGAGGAACTATGACTTCAATAACATTTTTAGATAAGCCAAATATCCTAGTTTTTAAAATCAAAGATGATAGCGTAGTAGCTTATAATACTCTTCTAGACTATTCAGAATCTGATTTTGTTTTTCCAGTTCTAGATAAATGGGTTGAGGGAGGTAATGATTTTGAATATATTTTTAGCAATGATGTTCTCGTGATTCCTGACCCTCGTTCTCTTCCAAATCATGAAGAATATAAAGCATACTTTAGTACAGATATGCTGTCAACTTCCACTAATGGTGAATGGTTCGCCTGTTTTGGAATCAGTCAAAAAAATGAAGGGGCAATAATTGCTGGAAATATTCAATTAGACCAGTTGCTTCATCTTAAAAAACATTTTACAATTAAGAATCATAAAAACCAATATCTCCAAATAAAATATCTATAAGATCTTGTTTAAGCACTTCATTCTAAATGAAATGCTATTTTTATATATTGAAAATTGCTTTTTTCATTACAACACATTATTTACTATAGAAAAAAGAAAAAAATTTTTTATTTTTTTAAAAAATAATTGAAATCTACTAAATTTGTGGTATAGTATATGTATAGTGGTGTTAACACATTTTTCAGGAGGATTCCTATGGAAAACAAAAAAATTATTAAATGGCTTAAGTACTGCGATAGTCAAAATATCAAACCGTGGTTATGGGATTTCAAGAATTGTTATTCTGATGATTTATCAACAAATAATCTTTGTAACATTCTAAAATACAAGTCTTATGAATTAAAAAAAACAACTGAATTTTGTGTTACAGGAAAAAGTGGTGAATATGCTGATTGCGATAAAGAAGCATTCTACTTATATCAAATGTTAGGTTGGTAAAATTCAGTAAAAGACATTATTAGAGGGGAAGCGATGAATTCCTTTATTACAACTTTTAACGAAGCTATAAAAGATAGTTCTGATTATGGCACTTTATCAAAAGTATTAGGAATAAAAGAAAAAGAACGCCATATTTCATATTCTACCCTCTATCAAAGTCAAAACTATCTAATGTTTGATAACATTCAAAATAATTTAGATGATTTCCAAAAGTTTGCAACCTTAACCCATACAATTGGAAATTTTACTGTCCTTCCCAGCTGGATGAACACAGGTCGATATTATTTTTCTAGGGACTATTGGGATATAACTTTACTGTCATTACAAGAATGGTTAAATATTTTGTCTCCTGACGCATGGACCAATTTTGTTGAAACATACTACTTACAACCTTACGTTAATACCGAATACAATGTAGAATTATTTTGGGAAGGTCACGATAAAAAAATCCTTCCAAAAAAAGAAAATTATCCAGTTTTTCTTAAAAAAGTCAATGAGCGGATCGAAGAACGTGGCAAGTATATGATTAAACAAATTTGTAATAAACTAAATAAAACAGATTTCAACTTCTATACAGATCTTGAAACAATGGATAGAATTAAATTCTCAAACGAACTTTAGAAAGGAAAATGTATGACTAGGGTATATAAGAGTGTCCGCCTTGCATACGAAGCAAAGGTATGGATAGATGAACTGATTCAAGAAAAAGAACGTAAAATTCAAGAACTAAATAAAGTGGATTTTCTAGAAAAACTTGAAAAAACACTTCTTACCAATCACTACAATGAATTGAATGGTCTTTCATTTAACATCATTCTGAAAGCCTCTATAGGAAGTGTCATAGAAGAATCCTATCGAAATACTAGACACTATCCAATTGACAAATGGCAAAAGCTACGCCAACAGATGGAAGCAGACGTAAAAAATGTTAATCCTAACTTAGAAACCACAGTTACCTCCCGTATTTATTTAGACGAGGATGTACTTGCTGGACTTGATGATTTTCGCTATAATCTGATGAAAGAAGACGGTGCTATTAGACTACCTCGGCTTAGCTATATTATCAAACTTGTTGTATATTCCTACTGGAAAGAACAACACTAATCTAAGCAGTTCAGCTGTTTAGATTTTTATCTCCCTAAAATGTATAGTTGTTGTACTACTTATATCGTTTCAAAAGAAAGAAATAACCTATGTTTAAATTAAAGCAAGTTGCTGACTTAACAAGAAATTACATTATTTCAAGTAACCGATTAAAAGTAACTCATTGGTCTGAATCGGTTACACTAAACTAGACAGAATTTATAAAGTGTTCTACACTAAAGAAAACAGGAGAACTCTATGTCTAGAAAAATCCGTCGTCAATTTAGTGATGACTTTAAGCAACAAATTGTTG
>NZ_JBGTZC010000017.1:0-48335 GCF_041807725.1 Streptococcus sp. E17BB | reverse complement strand
ATTGATCCACAGGATAAAAATTTCATCTTCATTGACCAGCTCGCGAAAGGCATAGCTCTCCAGAGCGATGTTGTAGGCAGGGTCATTGGACGTATTGACGATGTATTTCATGGCATTCTCCTTGTTAGAAAGTGGTTACTATCAGGTCTATTATAGCAAAAAGCTTCTCTATCTGGCAATCACAAGAGCATTTTTGTTACCGTTTCTTTTTCAAAAGGGAAACCATACTCATCCTCCTGCCAGCACAACAAACCATGCAGCAACACCAACAGCCACTCAGTCCCCAAAACCTATAACAAAACAAGCGCTATTCTAGTATCGGCTTTAGCCAGATGCCTATCTGACAAGCGGATAGAGCCTATCAGGCTTGCTGTTTACTACCAGCTGCTTCAACTGTTAGGCAGAAATATTGTTACGACGAACAAAACCCTCGTTTGACAACAACGAGGGTTCCGTTCTAGTTTGAGGGTTGAGCAAGCTATCCATTCAATCAATTTTTCTTTCATCACTTTCTATTGTAAACTAAAACAGCTGAATTGTCAGCTGTTTTGAGTCTAATTTCTATGAGGTAAGCTACCTTTGATGAAGCTACAGGCCGTCGTTTTGCATCGTTCTCCGTGCACTACTATTTAGCTCGAATCTATTGCACTTGTTTAGCGTAATCTGCCGCAATCTGGGCACCGATTTTAGCATTGTTGTAGACCAGTTGGATGTTGGTCTTGAGGCTATCACCACCCGTCAACTCGACAATTTTCGCTAGAAGGAACGGGGTGCTGTCCTTGCCACGCACACCTTTTTCATCTGCTTCTGCCACTGCTTGGGCGATAATGGCATCGATTTTTTCATGCGGGATTTCATGCTCTGCAGGGATTGGATTAGTGACAAGGATACCTGCTTTGAGACCTAAAGCATCGGAATAGTGCATCATGCTGGCGATTTCTTCCGTGCTTTCCACACGGGTATTGAGCTTATACTCAGATGTCCTAGTATAGAAGGCCGGCAAATAGTCAGTCTGGTAGCCAACCACTGGTACACCCTTGGTTTCCAGGTATTCCAAGGTACGAGGCAGGTCAAGGATTGCCTTAGCTCCCGCACAAACGACCGTCACAGGGGTTTGTCCCAATTCGTCCAAGTCCGCTGAGATGTCCATGGTTTCTTCGACCCCACGGTGGACTCCCCCGATACCACCTGTCACAAAGACCTTGATGCCCGCCAAGTGTGCTCCGATCATGGTCGTCGCAACAGTCGTTGCTCCTAACAATTTTTTAGCAAAGACCTCTGGCAGGTCACGACGTGACACCTTAGCGACTGGTTTTTCCTTGGCCAAGCGCTCTAGGTCTTCTTCTTCCAAACCAATTTTGAACTGACCATCCATAATGGCGATGGTAGCAGGGACCGCTCCGTGATCACGGATAATTTGCTCCACGGTTTTCGCCATCTCCACGTTCTGCGGATAAGGCATCCCGTGAGAAATGATGGTGGACTCCAGCGCTACGACTGGTTTTTTAGCGTCCAAAGCTGCTTGGACTTCCTTGCTGATAGAGAGTAAGTGTTTCATCTTAGATTTCTCCTTTTTCCTTGAGTTGTTGATAGTTTTGTTCCAATAGCTGAGCGGATAGGTCGACTCGGACAGTCGCATCTGTCTGGATTGTATGATACGCATTGGTCAGACCGTAGGCGATCGCTTCTATAGCCGATTTCCCCTCCAAGAGACCGTGAATCAAACCTGCTGAGAAAGAATCCCCAGCTCCTGTCACATCAACGACTTTTTCGACCCTTGGCGGCTGGATATACTGTCGCTCCCCGGACTGATTGGCGTAGTAAGACGCCTGACTACCTCGGGTCATCAATACATGCTCAAGACCCCTGCTCAGCCATTTTTCCGCCAAAGCTGTAACATCCTCCTCAGATGCCACCTGACAGCCAAAGTAGGCCTCACTCTCGTCCTGGTTGACCACCAGCCAAGTGACCCCAGTCAGGTCTTGAGGCAGATGGGTCATCTTGGGACTGCTGACGGGAATGACGACCAGCTCCTGCTCTTGTTGTTTAGCTAGTTCAATGGTTGCTGTCACCGTCTCAAGCGGTAGATTAAGGTCTACCACCAAGAGCCGGGCCTGTGCCAACCAACTTCGGTGACGATACAACCAGTCTGGTGTCATCTGGTCACAAATGGCCATATCAGCTAGCCCCAACTGCATGTCACCCTGACTATCTAGAATCGCTGTGTAAGACGAGGTCGTCTGCCCTTCGATTTGGGTGACCTGCTGGAGATTGACATAGCTTTCGGTCTGCGTCCGAATCCAATCGTAATCATGGTCTCGACCCGCCACAGAGAGCAAGCTGACGGCTTGCCCCAGTCGCCCCAGATTTTCAGCGATGTTGCGGGCAACCCCACCAACACTCATGCTGGCCATCACAGGATTACTGGTCTTAGGCTGCCAGTTATCACCAAGAACATACTTGCGATCCATGTTCATGCCACCGATGCAGATGACCTCTGTAGCGTGGTTGAGCACATAAGCTCGTCCGAGCAGGTATTTCTTGGCCATTAAGTTAGAAATTAAACCAGCCACCGTTGAACGATTGAGGCCTAGATGATCTGCAATTTCCTGCTGTGAGAGAAAAGGATCTTGTTCCAGAAGAGCGAGTATGCGTTGCTCATTTGTCGTTAGCATAGCACCTCCTTTTGGACTTTTGTTTATTTTTAGGATTTTTGTCCTAAAATCATTGTACTCCAAAAAGAAAACGGTGTCAAGAAAAAACTGCTAAATGGTCCAATATGCTCCTAAGGAAAAAACTTGCAACAAAGGTGAGGTTGCAAGTCTTTTAGAAAAATTTTTGAAAATGCAATTATTAGGAGATAATGTCCTCCAATGCGGAACATCTGACACTGTCAGAGAAAATGCGGTATTCTCATGCCCTGCTAATTTTGAAGCGTCTGATCCAGGCTTAGCCGATAAAAGGATTGTAGAACCGACCACCATTGATCCAAAAGAGAGCAAGGGTCACCAAAACGACAGCAACAGCTAGCCCAATCACCGTATAATCACCAGAGTTAAGCTTTTGTGACTTATACCAGGTTCTATTTTTTTGTTGACCAAAACGGCGCAACTCCATGGCGGTCGAAACCGTATCAATCCGCTCCAACGAACTAAAAATCAGTGGCACAAGAATTTGAACATTACTCTTGATACGCTTGACTAAAGGCGCTTTTTTGGACAGTTCCAGCCCTCTAGCTTCCTGCGAGAGCTTAATCATCTGGAATTCTTCTTGAATATCAGGAATATAGCGGAGCGTTAAGCTGACAGCATAAGCGATTTTATAAGACACTCCAGCTTGATGGAGACTGGCCGCAAACTGGCTGGGATGAGTGGTCATCAGAAACAAAATAGCCAGAGGCACCGTGCAAAAATATTTTAGCAAGAGGTTAAGGAGGTAAAAGAGTTGCTCGGCGGTCAGGTTAAATCGCCCCCAACCCTCCAGCAGAACGGTCTGACTATTATAAATCTCTACCCCATAAGCTGGTGCAAACAAGTAGACCATGATTAAGTTCAGAAGGGCAAAAACAATCACAATGGTCAAGACAAATGAAATTTCCCGTAATTTAATTCCTGCTAACCGAAAAAGCAACAAAGACCCAACGGCAATAAAAGCAATCAAACGTGTATCATAGGTTGTCATAGCAGCAACTGATACCAAAACAAAAAAGATGAGTTTAGCTACACCAGACAGGCTGTAGAGAAAGCCTGACCCTTCCTTATAACCAATCAATGTTTGTTTAGCCATGTTGACCTCCTTGTAGCATCTTATAATAGGCTGTCACTGCTTCTGGCGTGGCTTTCATTAGTCTTGCTAACTCAAACAAGGACGTTTGCTTGAGATTGGCTGCCGCCAGAATATCTGGCTGATTGAGGATAGCCTGAGGGCTGTCATCAGCCAAAACTTGACCATCACTGATCACCACACAGCGGTCGGCATACTCTAGCATGAGCTGCATATCATGGGTAATCATCACAATGGTACGACCCAGTGCATTGAGCTCATCTAGGAACATCATCATCTCACGATAGGTCCGCTGATCCTGACCGGCAGTCGGCTCGTCAAGCAAGATAATCTCGGGATTGAGCACCAAGATAGAAGCGATGGTCACACGTTTCTTTTGCCCATAAGACAAGGCTGAAATCGGCCAATGGCGAAAAGGGTACAAGCCACAAACCGTCAAGGCCTTATCAACTCGGCTAGCGATGGTTTCTTCATCAACGCCACGCAGACGAAGCCCTAAAGCCACCTCATCACTAATCTGGGTCTGGCTAATCATCTGATTGGGGTTCTGCAAAACATAACCAATCCGCTCAGAGCGCTCCTTAACAGTATCTGTGGAGATGCCCTGCCCCAGATAACGGATTGTCCCATTCGCTGTCACAAACTGACAGAGGCTCTTTGCCAAAGTAGACTTACCGGCTCCATTTTTTCCGACGATTGCCAAACGCTCCCCCCGTCGCAGGGTCAGGTTAAGCCCTCGTAAAATAGGACGCTCTGGTTGGTAGGCAAAGGTCCAATCAGATAACTCTAACAAGGCTTCCATCTCCTTAGGACGAATAGCAGAGCTCCCCTCAGGCAACACTAAGTCTGGCAAGCTCAGCTCATCGAGCCGACTAAGATTGTCCAAACCTGTTAAATCAATACCCAGACCACGCAAAACACTGATATAAAGTGGTTCACGAATACCATATTGCCCCAGCAACTCAGAAGCCAGTAGCTCATCGGGATGACCGTTGAAGACCAACTCCCCGTCATGGAGCAGAACAATCCTGTCCACCGGTCTGTGCAGAACATCTTCTAACCTATGCTCAATGATAAGCGTGGTCGCCCCAGTCTCTTGGTGCAGTCGATCAATCAGCTCAATGGTCTCCTGACCAGACCGAGGGTCAAGATTAGCTAATGGCTCATCAAAAAGCAAAATAGGGCTCTCATCAATCAAGACACCACCCAGGCTAACACGTTGCTTCTGCCCGCCCGATAAGTCCTGAGGGCGGTGCTCCAATAATTCCCTCAACGCCAACTGGTCAGCCCAATAATGGACACGACTGACCATCTGATCTTTGGGGCAAGCATCATTTTCCAAGGCAAAGGCCAGATCTTCACCGACAGATAGACCGATAAACTGACCATCAGTGTCTTGTAACACCGTGCTGATCAGCTGAGAACGGTCGTAAATTGACAGTTGACTAATCTCCTGTCCTCTCACCAGCAATCGCCCTGTTTGTTTTCCCCTGTGGATATTGGGGATAATGCCATTTAAGCATTGCCCCAAGGTTGATTTTCCAGAACCAGATGCCCCGATAATCAGCACCTTTTCCCTTTCTTCAATGGTCAGGTCTATTTTTTTCAGGGTAGGTTCTGATTGGGCATCATATTGGAAGGAAAAATTCTCAAACCTTATCACCTTGCATCTCCCTAAACTTTAGCATTTGTTAGGAACATTATACCACAAAATACCTTTAATTCCCTCAAAGCAATCTCAAACCAGCCACACACCCCACTCCGACAAGGACCGTAAGGATAATGTTATTAGTCTTTTTAAAGGTCACATAGGTTGGTACTAAAGCCAGTGCTTCAATCAGCTTTAAGCTCGGCAATTGCCCAACACCAACCTGAAACACGCTGGACAGGATAAGCGTAAACATGATGCTGACAGGAAGATAAGATAGAAAGGCAACAACTTTCTCGGGTAGTTTGGCAAATTTCACTAAAAAATATGGAAAGATTTTAGGCAGCCAATTGGCTAAACTGGCGAGCAAGATTAGTACGACTGTTGATTTAGTCCACATCTGTTAACACCCCCACGAGACAACCCATCAAAGTCGCTAGTAAAACAGCTACCGACCCTTGCACCAAGACTGAAGAGAGCAAGTAAGTCCCTCCAACGCTAATTAGCATCACACCTATCCTAGAAGTTGCCACTCGCTTGCTCAAGACATCCAGCTGACTGGCAAAAATAGCAAGAAACATCACCATCAAGGCATAGTCAATCCCCAAACGCTCAGGATTTGGTAACAAGCCCCCTAACATAGCACCTAGCACACTAAAAACAAACCAAGAGAGGTAGCCCGCACCATTATTGCCAAACATCCATAACGGTTCCACCCGCTCAACCTCAAGCTGATGAGTCAGCAAGACACCGTAGCTCTCATCAGTCATCATGCTAGCAGCTAATAACTGTTGAGGCAAACGATAGCTTTCAAACACCTTGGTCGTATGAAGATTCAGCAGGAGATTGCGCAGATTGAGTAAGCCTATCGTCAGGGTCGCACTCACAGGGTCGGTCTGGGCAGCAACCATACCACACAAGGCAAATTGAGCCGAACCAGAATACACTATCAAACTCATCAGAGCCGTCTCTGCGGGAGACAGACCTGATTGGGTCGCCAAAATCCCACAAGCTAAACCAATGCTAGCATAGCCAAGAACGGTTCCTGTTGCAGCAGCCATGCCACGTCTAAATTCCGACATTTGTTGTTATCCTTTCAATCAGTTTCACTTATTTTCAACTGTCCTATCATAGCACAAAACCCACCTACCACAAAGGCAGACGGGTCAAAGTTATCAGATAAGAATGATTAAAAGAAAGTCAGCAGTAAGAGTTAGCTTGAACAATCATTTTCAGGTCAAAACGACAGTTCTCTGCCGACTCGGAAAAGGCTAGGTTGCTTTGTCTGGTTGATTAGCATTTATGCACGCAATATACTTTGCCTGTCAGAATAGCTATAGCAAGTTAATTCGTCGTCTTCTTAAAGTAACCTAATTTCTAAACTGCTCTTCAGCGCACAAAACTGACCAGCTATCAATTCTGTTCTGGCAACTGTCAGAGCCAACCATATCGTCCACCGTGACATCTAAAGTCAGTTATTAGCTGGTTACTAGCCAAGCAAGAAAACGCCTTTTAGTCCTCAATACCCTTAAAGACCAAACTAGGTTTGGCATTAAGCGAGAGGTCCGCAAGATTGCCTTTCTCGTATTCAACAACCGCAGCAAAGGCAATCATGCCGGCATTATCGCCACAAAGGCGCAGAGGTGGCACGATCACCTCAACTTCGGTGATGTCCACCGCCAGACGCTCACGTAAGCCCTGATTGGCTGCGACACCACCTGCGACAACCAGCTGCTTGACAGGGTACTGGACGAGGGCCTTCTTGGTTTTTGCCATCAGCACATCCAGTACCGCCGCCTGGAAGGACGCACAAAGGTCTGTCAAGACTAAGTCCTCGCCCTTTTGCTGGGCATTGTGATGCAGGTTGATAAAGGCTGACTTGAGCCCTGAAAAAGAAAAATCCAGATGGTCTTCCTTGATCATGGCACGAGGGAGATTGTAGGTATCCTGTCCTTGATGGGCGAGCTGGTCAATCTCACGACCAGCTGGATAGGTCAAGCCCATGACCCGACCGACCTTGTCATAGGCCTCTCCTACCGCATCATCTCGCGTCTCACCAATGATGCGGTAATCCCCTGCCTCAGGTACATAGACCAACTCCGTATGCCCACCTGATACTAAAAGCGCCATAAGAGGATAAGTTAAATCGCTCTGCTCTTTTGCCGCCATCAGATGCCCTGCCATGTGGTTGACAGGGATAAGCGGAAGTCCATGCGCCCAAGCAAAAGCCTTAGCAGCTGCCATACCCACCAAAAGGGCACCAACAAGTCCAGGCCCCTCAGTCACCGCCACAGCCGTCAGGTCGCTAGCAACCAAGCCAGCCTCGCTCAGAGCATCGGCAATACAGGTCGTGATGACTTCCACATGGTGGCGGCTGGCCACCTCAGGCACCACTCCACCAAAGCGCTTGTGGCTCTCCACCTGACTAGCGATAATGTTGGTTAAGAGCTCCTTATCATTTTTGACAATAGCCACACTGGTCTCATCACAAGAGCTTTCGATGGCTAGGATGTATCTATCTGTCATCTGATTTCTTTCTATTTGGAAAATAGCTGAGCGTCACTGGTGACGCGTCATGATGATGGCGTCTTCAGTCGGCTGATGGTAGTAGTTCTTTCGCCGACCTACAGCAGAAAAGCCATGCTTGAGATAGAGGGCTTGGGCAGCCTGATTGCTGCTTCTCACTTCTAGGAAAATGGGCTGGCGCTCCTTAGCCAAGGCTTGCATGAGCTGGTCAGCCAAGCCCCTGCCTTGGTAGGCTCTCTTGACAGCGATATTGGTGATTTCAAGCTCGCCAACTAAGAGTTGAACCGCCAAGAACCCAACTAATTCTTGCCCTTCATAACGATAAAAATACTGGCTTTCTGGCTTATCTAGGTCTGCACTAATCTGCTCAAGCGACCAAGGTGACTGCCCATAAACATCCGTTAAGATGTCGTAAATAGCTTGTGCTGTCGCCATCTTAGATCCTCTGGATGTAAGTGTTGTTATCGCCTGCTTCATGGTTCTTCAACCAATTTTCCTCGGCTTCAACCCGTTTGAGGTAGGTCGGTACAAAGGCGTGAGGATCAACAGGAACAGCAGTTATAGCTGCGCACCCGATACGATAAGCAGACGGCAAGGTTGGCAAGATATGGGCGTCTGGATAGCGCTCCTCAATCTGCTGACGGAAATTGCCCACCTCACCGACAAAGGTCAGGTCTCTCTGATCAGATAGGCGATCCAGTAAATCGTTAAAGGCACAGTTGGTATCTGGTGCAATTGCTCTGCCATTCTTATAAAAACCAGCATAAACCGTGTTGCGGCGAGCGTCGATCAGAGGGATAATCACCCCTTGAGCCTCAGGCGTTAGGGCGTAGAGGCTGGAGATGCCGACCAAGTCAATAGCAAGGGTATAGGCTAAAGTCTTGGCTGTTGCTACCGCCATCCGTAATCCTGTATAGGAGCCTGGTCCCTGAGCGACAGCGATGCGGTCAAGGTCTTGAGGGGTCAGCCCTGCTTGTGCCATGAGAAAATCGATGCTGGGCATGAGGCTGATGCTGTGGTTTTTCTTGATGGTGAGGGTCAAATCCGCCAACAAACGGTCGTCCTCTAGAAGAGCGATGCTTAAAGCTTGGTTGGAGCTATCAAAGGCTAAAATCTTCATGCTTGTCCTTTTTATCTGATTAATATCTGGTTTTTATCAAGGCATTATGCGTCAACCTGCAAAGTCTCGGCTTGCTTATACCTCCTATTTTATGCTATAATTAAAATAATTGCAACGCATCACGGTCAAATTTAACACCTGTATCTTTATCGCTTATGACTGAGCGGTTAAACAGGTGCTGATTACTCTGAAATTTAATTAGCCAAGCACCCCACAATTGGGGATTGTTTTGGTGATGTTGACAGACTGACTGAGAAGCCATACAGAAAGGATTATCATGATTTACAAAGTATTTTTCCAAGAAACAAAAGACCGTAGCCCACGTCGGGAAACAACCAAGATCAGCTATATCGAGGTGGATGCCAAAACAGAACTAGAAGGGCGCATCAAGGTTCGTCAACTCGTTGAGGAAAACACCGCTTATAACATCGAACTCATTCAGTACTTATCAGATAAGCATTTAGCCCATGAAAAAGAGTCTGGCGTTTTTGAATTAACGGAGTTCTAAGATGGTAAAAGTGAACTTAAAACCACACGAAGTTGGGGTCTTTGCCATCGGAGGTCTTGGCGAAATCGGTAAGAACACCTACGGCATTGAGTACCAAAACGAGATCATCATCGTTGATGCTGGGATTAAATTTCCAGAAGATGATTTGCTAGGGATTGACTATGTTATCCCTGATTATTCCTACATCGTTGACAACATCGACCGCGTCAAGGCCTTGGTCATCACCCACGGGCATGAGGATCATATCGGTGGCATTCCCTTCCTGCTTAAACAGGCCAATATCCCTGTTTATGCTGGGCCATTGGCGCTAGCCCTGATTCGTGGCAAACTGGAAGAACACGGTCTGCTCCGTCAAGCCAAACTACATGAGATTAACCACAACAGCGAACTGGTCTTCAAACACTTGAAGGTGACTTTTTTCCGCACCACCCACTCCATTCCAGAACCTTTGGGAATTGTCATCCATACCCCTCAGGGTAAGGTGGTCTGCACGGGAGACTTCAAGTTTGACTTTACCCCTGTTGGAGAACCTGCTGACCTCCACCGCATGGCAGCGCTGGGTGAAGACGGGGTGCTACTGCTGTTGTCTGACTCCACAAACGCAACAGTGCCAACATTCACAGAATCCGAGCAAGTTGTTGGAAAATCAATTCTCAACATCATTGAAAACATTCAGGGACGGATTATCTTTGCCTCCTTTGCTTCCAACATCTTCCGTTTGCAACAAGCTGCAGAAGCGGCGGTTAAGACCGGTCGGAAAATTGTTGTCTTTGGGCGTTCCATGGAAAAAGCTATTGTCAACGGTATCGAGCTCGGCTACATCAAGGTGCCAAAGGGCACCATCATCGAGCCAAACGAGATTAAAAACTACCACGCCAGTGAAATCCTCATCATGTGTACAGGAAGTCAAGGTGAGTCGATGGCGGCGCTATCTCGGATTGCTAACGGCATGCACCGTCATGTGGTGCTACAACCTGGCGATACAGTGATGTTCTCATCAAGTCCAATTCCTGGAAACACCACCAGCGTTAACAAGTTGATTAACACCATCCAGGAAGCTGGGGTTGAGGTCATTCACGGCAAGATTAACAACATCCACACTTCTGGACACGGTGGTCAACAAGAACAAAAACTGATGATTCGCCTCATGAAGCCCAAGTTCTTCATGCCGGTCCATGGGGAATACCGCATGCAAAAAGTTCATGCTGGTTTGGCAGTGGACTGCGGTGTGCCAAAGGAAAACACGTTTATTATGGAAAACGGTGATGTCCTCGCCGTAACTAAGGACTCAGCGCGACTGGCTGGCAAGTTTAATGCCCAAGATGTCTACGTTGACGGTAATCGTATTGGTGAAATTGGTGCTGCTGTCCTGCGTGACCGCCGTGACCTATCAGAAGATGGGGTCGTGCTTGCAGTAGCAACTGTTGATTTCAAGACCAAGATGGTTTTAGCGGGACCAGATATTCTCAGCCGTGGCTTCATTTACATGCGTGAGTCTGGTGATTTGATTCGTGAAAGTCAGCGCCTACTCTTTAACACCATTCGCGTTGCCTTAAAGAACAAGGAGGCTAATATCCAGTCTGTCAACGGCGCAATTATCAATGCGCTCAAGCCTTTCCTCTACGAGAAAACCGAGCGCGAGCCCATTATTATCCCTATGGTTTTAACACCTGATCAATAAACGTTGTCATCCAAATATGCAAAAAACGATTAGCCGAAATATCGGTTAATCGCTTTTTTTGACTGTCTTGATTTTCTTACAGGGTAGGAGGGTAAATATAACTCACAACCCCTTCAGAAGTTTGAGTTGGGTCAAAGAAACCACGATAGTTGGCAATATTGGGATTACCACCAATATTAGCTTCCAAGACCTGAATACTAAATTCACTCTGCACATCAGTCACATAAGCCACGTGACCATAGCCACCATAAGGATCGGTCCATACAGCAATCGCACCTTCGACAGGTACAGTACCTATCGTAAAGCCATCTGCCGCTGCACTCGCCGCCCAGTCTCCGCCATTGCCCCAATAAGTATATGCCCAAGGTGCCAATTCCTTGACACCCCAGGTACACTGTCCAACGGGGTAGAAGTTGCCAGAAGTCAGGTTGGCTTGTGCATTTGCAATCGCCAGCTCGCTACGGCTTCGATAAGGATTAGCGGCTTCCTCTGCTGCTTTGGCTTCAGCAGCAGCTTTAGCTTCTGCCGCCGCTTTGGCATCTGCCGCTGCCTTGGCTTCTGCGGCTGCTTTTTCTTGGGCAAGTTTTAACTCTCGCTGGCGAGCTTTCAAAACAGTCACAAGCTCCTGTTCTGTCCGATCAAGACCGCTCGCTTGAACAGTTGATAATAGTGATAATTGTCCAGCCATCAAAGCCCCTAATAAGGCCATCTGGAACAATGATTTTCTTAATTTTAACATTATTTGAATTCCTTTCTATCATTAAACTGCCTGTCTAGCATACGATAGATTTGTAACAATCACATCACAAAGGCATGACATTTATGACAAAAAGATTAGAACTGATGGGCTAAAGCTATATTTTAAGGTTAAACGGCTTTCATTTAAGGAAAAACTCTCCTGAAAACAGGAGAGTTCTTACTAAAGACGCCAGTGTTTATCTGGTGAAAATATTTGACCAACGGGAGTATCAGCTGCTAATTCAATGATGCCCCGTTTTTGAGGAGCATTCGGTAGAGCCAGCTCCCTTGGGGAACACATCATACCGTAACTGTCAACACCGCGTAACTGCCCTGGAAAAATCAACAGACCACTCGGCATCATGGCACCTGGCAAGGCAACAATTGTTTTCAATCCTAACGCGACATTTGGAGCTCCGGCCACAATCTGAACCGTCTCATCAGCTGATACTTTGACTTGGCAAATGTTCAGGTGGTCACTATCTGGATGAGCAGTCAACTCAACAATCTCACCCACGACGAATTTGGGCTGGTCATCAGCCACAAGCTCCTCATCAAAACCAAGTTCAGTCAAGCGCTGATTGAGTGTCTGCAACTCCTCTGCTGACAGAAAAACCTGCCCATTCCCCTCAATTGGAAACAGTTCTGACACTTGGAAAATGTTCCAAGCCACCGTTTGACCATCAGCCTTGCAGACAATGCGGGCAACAGTCTCTCGCTTGTCAACTTCAACAGCTTGCTTCTGGTCGTCAGCGACAATGACCATGAGCACATCACCCACATGTTTGTTATAGATAAAAATCATGTTTTCTCCTTAGATCGTTTGTAAAAATTGGCTAATCTCTTGCTTTGTTTTTCGGAGGCGGTTAACGAGGCGACCGATTTCTTGACCACCTTGAGTGACAACAAGGCTTGGGATACCGAACACATCCCATTGCTTAGCCAAGTCCATAAACTGATCACGGTCAACCTGCAAAAAGGTCAGTTGTGGAAAATCCGTCACTAGCTCATCTAAGACAGGATAGATAAATTGACAATCCCCACACCAATCTGCGGTAAACAAAAACACAACTTTCTGGTCACTGTTGACCAACTGACTGATCTCATTTATTGAACTAGCTTTCTTCATCATTTCTCTCCATATCATGCTCTTTGTAATCAATGTCACCCTTGTGGTAGCGAAAATCAAATACCACACCATCATCAAAAACCACACCGCCAAAGGCTTGACCAGCTCTGCTATTGACCTCCGTCAAATAAACCACCTCAATCTCTCCCATCGGTGCGAAAAAGGCGCGAATCTCTGCTAACAGTTCGCTATCTTTTTGTTGCTCTTTGACCTGCTTTTTGTGACCAATAAGAGCAAGAATGCCTAGGGCGCTAACAAACCCTGTCACTAGGGCAAATTTTTTCTTTTTCATGACCTTATTATACTCCAAACTCTCAGAAAATACTAGTCTACGTTAGCCGATTGGATGACTTTTCGCCCCCAGTTTTGCTCCTTAAGCTCAGGGTGTCCCAGCTGATAGACACGATCGGCCTGCTGGGTGAGGGCATCCCATGGCTCTTTGCCAATGCGTGTGACAAGCGCTACCTGACCTTTGATGCTAGACAGGTGGGCTTGCCCAGCGGGGCTAAAGCCCAAGACCCGCACCGCAGACGGTAGCTCCGCTTCTGTCGCATTGACAAGGATATAGGTCAGCACCCGTCGCACCCGTGCCTTGGTGTAGCGCTTGGTCGCAACACGTGCGATGAGCTCGTCAATGGTCTGGCTATCGCCAATAGCAGAGCAGATACGGCTAGCCAGCTCTGCATTGACCTGATAGAGAGCTGTCAGGTTTGGATGGGTCAAGATCTGATAGCGGAGCAGGGGGAAATAAGCTTCCCAGGAGACCTGCGGTGAGGAGAGCAGGAGATCAGCCGCCGGGCTGACCCTGCGGACAAAGTCGCCATCTGCTATGTGCTTGCGGATGGCTGTTGCTGACGCATACTGCTCTGCCATTTCCTCCGAGTGAAAGCCTGCTCCCTGCCGAGCGATAGGGCAAAGGGCAATCCCTGTCCCAGCTGCCGCCTTGGCATAGGCCAGCGCCAAAATGTGGTTGGGTGTCTCCCCCGTGAAGGTCAGTCCCGTAAAGGTCTGCCACATGGTCTGCGCCTTTTCAGGGTAAGACAGGTGGTCAGGCAGGCGCGAGAGAAACGCCTCCATCTCCTCTGCCCACTGGGCGTAGGTGTCCGCAATCAGCTGGTAGTCCATGACCGCCTCTGTCCCAAAGGCCAGCTGGTTAATCCCCAACCGCCGTAGGATGCCCACTGCGCCTTTGGCAAAGTAGTCCGCCGACTGGACAGACACCAGAAAAGGCAACTCGACCACGATGTCCGCCCCATGCTCTAGCGCCATCTGCGCCCGCGTCCACTTATCCACGATAGCAGGCTCCCCCCGCTGCATAAAATTGCCACTCATGGCAACGATTTTCAAACCTTCCACTTGATCAAGCAGGTACTTGTGTCCATTGTGAAAGGGATTAAACTCTGCGATAATGCCTGTTGTGGTCATGGGTGGGCCTTTCTGTAGCGCGATAATCAACCGAACATTGCCTTGAGTGAAGATACTCAAGAATACTGTATTCAGATTCTCCTCCTCATTATAACACATTCCGAAAAGGTAAACCGTAGCTTTATGAGTGCACTTTTTGCCATACAAACCACGACCGTTCTTCCGTTAATTAAGTCTTCCCAAAGTTTTAGTGGGTTGGAAAGTGATTGGGCAGGCTGTCTTTTTATTAGCTGTTGCTGAAAAACTTATTTTTTCGGCAGAATAGCTATAATTCGTCCGTTTTATAGGTAAAATAGCCTTCATAATGGTAGCTGGCGTCCAGCCCTTTTATATAAATCTGCCGGTTATCTACAGCTGTTGTCAAGGCATGCTGGATAAGGTATTTAATTTCAATGCTTCGGATGGGGCTACGTTCCATGACAAGAAGATAATCTTCTTTATCAATTTTTGACCAGTCAACAACTTGTCCCAACTGATGTTTTAGAAGGTGGTCAAGCCACAGTCTCCCTGCTCTGCCATTGCCCTCACGAAAGGGATGAGCGACGTTCATCTCAACATACTTGTCGATAATAGCATCAAAGGTCGTTTGGGGCATGGTGTCGATATGCTCAAGAGCAGCTCGAAGGTACATGGTCGGAGCAAAACGGAAATTCCCTTTGGCGAGGTTGACCGTACGAATCTCTCCTGCAAAAGGATAAATGTCCTCAAAAAGGTGGGTGTGAATAAAGGCGAGGGTACTAAACAGGCCTGGAGGTTTGTCTCTAAGCAAATCTTGTTCAAAAAGCTCCAATGCCTTTTTTTTTTACTGATTTTTTCCTCTTCCCTTGCCAAGTCGCTGGACGTGGTTAAGCCTAACTTGTTTTCTAATACCATAATGATTGTTCATTCCTTTCGTTTCACTCAAGGCACAACACTGAATGAAAGAATGTTACACTTGTTTTCGACTATAATTAACGTAAGAAACCCCATCACCGACAAACAGGGAATCACGATATACCTTCTTTACCTTTACGAATGAGCTTCTTCAGCTGCGAGACGGGTTGGAAAGTGGGACGATAAGTGGTAAATATCTTTTCCAAAAATAAGTCCTTGTAGCCATTGTTCACATTGTAATCATTTTCCTATTCTAAAAAACGCTTGGGCTTGCCATCCATCGGCACAATCATACCACGGTTTCTTAGAATTGTCAGCTGTTGGTTAAATGTCTTGTATTCTTTCATCCCCTTATCTCCAATTAAGCTACTTCTATACCAATATACAAAAATGGCCAGGGCACCATATGCTTCCTGACCTAATCCTATACTCTGATACTATATCATTTTTGATAGCCTGTCAAGAAAAAAATGGATAGTTTAAAAACAAAGAAGGTACATCACGTAAATTGGCGAATTATCCTTTTTTTCTCTGTTCTGTTTCTGAATCTATCACTTTATCTAATATAACTTTAAATTGTATAACCAACTTCACTATAAATAAGAAATATAATAAAAATATAGAAGTAAACCCTATAAGAATTATCTGACCAAAATCACTCTTATCATTCTTATCAAATAAAAACATAATAGAAGGTAGGAATGAAGTTACTACCGACCAAACAGACAAACTAAATAACCTTTTGATAATGAGTAAATCAACATTCAATTGCTTCAAGCTCTTGATAAATCTATTGGAGGGTAAGAATGAAGTTAATCCAAATAAGGTAAGTATAATGCCAGATAGGAAAATTAGAAAATCTTGAATCGAAGACAGCACCTCATAGTAATTATTTACTGAATTAATCGTCACTTCTCTACAATGACTAAAAATCACAACTACTGTGATAATTAATAACTCAACTATATATTTTTTAACCCACTTGATACGCACTTAAATCATCCCACCTTGTTATATAGGCTTCTTCCAAAAAATCGTAGATAATTTTATTCGTCAGTTCCTCCACTATAAGAACCTTATAATAATTTAATTTATGTGTAACCAAATCGATGATCTCATTATCACCATAAATCGATAACTTATCTAATCCCATCGCCTCATTATCCTTGTAGGATTTTAAGATTCCAAAAAGATTTTTTATTCCTCCTTTATCTAACTTCATCCCTCTAACCCTCATTTCAATACTATCAGCCTCAAGTTTCTTCGCTAATTCAATACCAGCCTCTATATCTTTTACATCATCTGCAAATAAAGATAGATTTTTAGGAAGAGCAACTTTAAAAATTAAATCGTGAACTTGATTCATTTCATTTAACTTTTCAATTCCCTTCTTATCCTTTATAAGAGCAAAATTTAGATAGGTAAAACCAATATTGAGTTTACAAGCAATGAACCGCCGTAGCTCATCAATATTAGTTAGCCCCTGTCCTCTTCTCTGGATTAAAATACCATTTTTAAAGTCATAAAGAAACTGAGCATCCGTTGCTAGTCCTTGTGTTTCTTCCTTATGAACAATATCTCGTTTCTGACTTTTTATATCATCAATTTTAATATCCTCATCAGTATTGACCTTCGCAATCGTAAAAAGTACGTAATTATCTCTAGCTTCATAATCGTTTATAATATAATAACTATATTTATCAATTGTTTCTGAATTGATATGATTTTCTGGTGAGAGGTTTTTCATATAATTATTGATTCTTGAAACGATATCATCAGTTGCTACCAATTGATAGAAGTAACATTTTAATTCCCTTTTAATCACTATCATCAAACCTTTCTTATTATGGCACGATAAGTAAACTTCTCCGCAACCCCAATCCGCTGATCCGTCACCGTTTTTAGCTGGTAGAGAATCTTCTTACTCCATCATTTTCATAACCATTAGTTACTATTCACTTGAATTCTTAATTCTTTAAAAATAGCAGGTTCAATTGATTTAATATGTAATACACCTAATAACTCAATATCTTCATTAGACGAAACAATTCTCCCAATAAAAGGGGTATTGGGTGTTATCTGACGTTGTAAAACACCTATTCTCATTTCATAAGTTTCCTGCTTTCCATCAGAAAGAATTCGATAGGTTTCTCTACTCATCTGCCTAAAAATTGATTCACTAAGAGGATGAATTTTATAACCTTCAATTTTATTCTTACAAACAAAACCAAATGTGACATCACTTTCCACAAAATATGTAGTAAAAATCTTAAATTCAAGCTCTTTGTTAGAGATGGGAATCACGGATACTTGTAAATTCTCAATATCATCCAATTTCTGATAATGTTGCTCCCCACGAACACTTGCTTTCATTTGTTCAACGGCATTATTCAACCCTTGACCATATAAATCAACATAAATTATATCAGAAATAATCGTCGGCACTTTACAGTCATCTACCCTAACTGGAATAAACTTTACCCCTTCCGCTAGCGACCTTTTTAAAGCCACCTGCCACTCTCTATTAACCATCGTACTTAGCAAACTATTTTTTGAAACAAAATAGAAAAATACTGATACTTTCTCTAACCCCTCATTCATTTTCTCGAGAATGCTGTCTCCTGGTTGCATCGACCATTTATCATAGAAAATATTATCTCTGCCAAATTCTATTGCAAATTTTCTAGCAATCATGTCAACGATATCTTGATCCTTGTGATTATAGCTAATAAAAATCATGAAATACTCCCTTCCTAACTTTTTTCTTTATGATATCGCGAAACTCCCCACCGTCCACTTAGGAGACCTGTCACCTAAGTGGACGGTGGGGTTTATCTCCTACTCCATCTCCCTCACTTTTTCCTCAATAAAGGCAATTTCTTCCTCTGATAGACCATATTTCCGATAGAAATATTGGTCAATCTCAGCAATAGACAGATGCCAAGGTACATCTGAATCCGCTGTAAAATCTTGAAGCGCAACTTTTGCCCATTTTTCTACTGTGTTATCCTGTGTAATTTTCAAAACACCAAGCATGGTTCGACAAAAGCGAGATTTAATATATTTAAAACAATTCTCTGCTTCCTCTTGAGTAGCAAAGGCACCAAATCCAATAAAGGTCTCTGTGTAACCCACGAGTGGGGTACCCACGAGTGGGGTCGATAGAACTTCGCCTATCGCCCCACTGCCATTAGCAGCAGGAACAAGAACTTTATGTTTAAGGATATTTTCATTTAACTCTATATACTTTTTAGGAATATAACGATATACTCGCTCATTATTTAACCTACCTAAAATTTTATAACTATCCTCTTTAGGTTCTGTCTCTGAAAAAATTGATAATCTTTCTAATATCGGTTTTCTTAACCGCTTATCTTTACCACTACTTCCAATAATTTTCCTGTATTCTGGATAATCTTCGTAAAGTTTTGCTAGATTAAATTTATTTTGGTTATAAATGATATTTTCAATACTTTCAAAAGTGGGATGATTCGTTACTTTTCTAGCAATAGAATTCAGTAGCTCAAACGGTGTAAAGGTGCCAATTTCCCCAAAATCTTTGTCCTTATCACGATAGGTCACCACAACCCCACCCTTAATATCGGTATTTGGAAAAACCTTAGAACTGTCTTGTTCATAGTGAATGACCTTAATATGCCGATCCGTCAACATCCGCTGATTAAACTCTTTTGGAGTCGCTCCTGCATTGGACAAAAAGCGACCAGGGGTTATCAAGACAACCTTATCAGCTAATTGATAAGACAATTCCATAAACTTATGGTAGATAGGTGGAGACTGGGTGCTATTTCCTGTCGCCTCCTCCTGATAGGGCGGGTTACCAATCACAACATCAAATTTCACGTCTTTGAAGACCTCCTTTATCTTGTCCTGACCGCTTGAGAGGTCGGTTTTGAGGCTTTGGCTGAGCCCATCGATATAAGCGACATTGACAGGCAGATCGCGGTAGCCAGCCAGCGTCCGCTCAGTGATGGTCTTGGCCATCGGGGTTTTAGCGACAGCATAAATCTGCTCCTGCAAAATCTCGCCATAAACCGCCAACTCGTCAAAATGACTATCCCTATTAGCCTCCACAGCCTTATAGAAGAGACTCATGGCCGCATGCAGCGGATAAAGCCCTGTTTTGGCGTTGATATCAAGGAAGGTCTTGCCTTTTTGGTAAATAGCAGAGCTGTCCTCACGCTCTACCCAGTGTAGGGCTGATTTACCATCTATGGTCATGCTGGTAAAGCTATCATCAAAAAAGTTAAGCCCTCCGATGGTCTTAGTCACTTGCAGATTGACCACCCGCCAAGGGGTTAAGACCGTTTCCTTGTCAGGATTCTTAAAGGTGCTAAAGAGCTCTGCAATTTTCTCAGCCCGCTCGATGATTCCTAGTCGGTCGAAGGACTTGGCACGACGACGGATAATGCGCCCTGCTTCGATAAAGACCTCAGGATCATAGAAGCGGACAATCTTGCGGAACATCCCTTTAGTGAAGCCCTTTGGCATAAACTCCTGCCAGGAAGCGTCATCTACTGCACTGATGAAACGATCGATACTGATGTCCTCATCAAGGTCAACCGCCATCCCGTAAATCATCATGGGAATACGGATAGAAACCCCGCGCAGGATAGAAATCATGGCCTTGCGCTGATTTTTAGCTTCCTTGAGTTTGGCAAGTAACTCCTCTTCTTCTTTGGTTCGCTGCTTTTTCGGTTTCTTCTGGACTACTTCAGCCTGTTCATGCTCTTCCTCGCTCATGCCATTGTCATTGATGATGATTTTGGTCTGGCGTTCCTTATTGGTCGTGCCAACGATAGCCTTGACATCGTTAAACAGACTGGCATCATCTGCTGTCAGGGTTAAGAGCTGATCATTGTAGAGGCTATCGTCCTCAAAGCCTGACCGCACCGCTTTTTCCGCATAGACTTTCTTGAGCTGGGTCAGCATACGATCGACGTTGTAAGTTTTCATGCCATTACCATCATTACTCAAAATGGGCATGAAATTAAGAAGTTTCGTCATGGCACTTGTTTGTGCCTTACTGTTTTTCTTACCAGCCCCAGAGTTAATCTGAGCTGACTCTGCCATGACAGTTAGAGCACGGTCAGGCGCAAAGTCAAAGACATAGCAGACTTCTTTTTTGCCTAATGTTTCATGAGAAAATGGCGTCTGCGCACGAAAAGCCGCTTGCAAATAGTTCATTGGGCTTGTCGTATTGTTTAAAAAGACCACGCCCGTCCACTCTGGAACATTGACCCCAGTGGTTAGCTTGCGCACCGTTAGGGTGATGGTCTTGGTCAGACTTGGATCGTCTCCAATCGCCCGCTGTACCTTTTCAAGGTCATCAGCCGTTGCCTCACCGCTATTGTCACCATCTTTTACCACATTGACGATGGTGTAATCTTTTCCAAAGACAGGGTGGGCGAGAAGCGCTTGCTCAAAGGCTGCCGCTTCCTTGACCCCAGGCAAGAGCCAAAGGGTGTGACGCAGCGTTTCACGATAATTAGCCGTGGAGAAAGGGTAGTCTGTTTTAGGGTTTTCCTGACTAATCTGGTCTAAAAAGGCTTGAACCTCCTGCTTGTAGACCAGCTCCTCTTTATCATCAACCTTGAAGAACTCACGGAAGTTAAAGGACTTGCTCTCGTCAGCAAACTTCTCTTTGTTTGCCATCTCAAAAATGTACATCTCAACCCGTGGCAATTCCCCGTAAGGGTTCGGCTCACTAGGATGGGTTAGCTCCCAGCGGAGTTTCTCCTCCTGCTCCATGGTATAGTCCCAAGTATAAACCTGCTCCTCGTCGTACTGATCCAGCAGGTTAAACGGAGTGCCTGAGAGCTCAAGGATTTTCGTCTTTTCCTTGACAAGAGCAGTCATAACCGTCTGATTGAGCTCGGTCTGAGTCCCCTCATGCGCCTCATCGATGATGATCAAATCCCAGTCCACATCAGCATAGTCCGCCAGGTTGACTTCACCACCGCCATATCTAAGCAACTGAATCGAGGCAAAATAGATGAAAGGTGTTTCTCCCATTTTTAAGACATCGAGTTTTTCCCCTCGATCCTTGGCACCATAACGGTAGCCTGCTTCTGCCATCTTCATCTTACCAAAGTCATCAAACCAAGAATTTTTGACCACAGGACGATGGGTCATGAGCAGTACCTTTTCAAATCCCATATCCTTAATGAGTTGGAGACTTGCCAAGGTCTTACCAAAACGCATCTTGGCATTCCAGAGCATCCTGTCTTTCTTTTTGAAAACAGCCTTGGTCTGATTGACAGCGTCTTGCTGATTAGGGCGTAGAAAAAGGACTGCTTCATCAGCAGTTGCTGGGAGATTCAGAGCATAGCGCCCCTCCTTGACCGCTTTAATGGCTGCTTTAGCAGTTTCAAGGTCAACTTCAAACCATTCGTTTCCTTGGAGTTTTTCGGCTTGTTTAATGCCTGAACGCTTCAAGACCTCATGCACATCATGGTCATGAAACCATTTTTTCTGAGCTTTTTGCCAAGCTAGCTCTACCCAACCCAACTGATAGGTCAGTCCTGCGGTTGTCATGTACTGTTTAATCCGCTTTGGGGCAACCTGACGTAGAAAGTCACTATTAGCAGTCCAATCAGCTTCCATGTCATCTTCAGCAATCGTTCCTTCACCGATTTTTTGCGTTCCATCGTAAGCCGAAAAACCACCGTTGCTATTATCCACCGTTTGGATATAGATGAACTTGCGTTCTGCCGTCTGATAGCGTTGTTGAGCTTGAGGGATAAAAAAGTCCTTAATAATCAGCTGATTATCCACATAGGTTTTCATAAACCATACCAGCAGAAAATGAATGCTGGCCAAAGACTTTTCGGCATTCTCCTTTGTAGCTTGTTCTGAATTGAGAACATGAACTGCATTATTCCCTCGACCTTGCAAGCGACGAAAGGCCATCATGACCTCACCTGATGGGTCTTCAATCTGCTCATCAATCAATTTCAAGGTATTGTGAAAGGTCAATCGTTCCGCATCAAGATAGCACCGATCGGCGACTAATTTCGCTAAGTGTTCAGCCAGTTTTCTGGTATTAAAGAGAACATTTTCAAAATGTTGGTATGTAAAGCTCTCCTCCGCAATATTTGCTGTGGCAACTAATTCACCCAAGTCTTCATCAAGTTTCAAAAAATCAAAATTACTGGTTAACATCCTCTAACCTCTCAATTGATACACTTTCTGTATTGGTAAAATGGTTTCTTGCGTTTGGTCGTCATCGTCAAACTCAAACAAGCTCAACTGTCCCTCGACAACAGTAGCTTCTGCTGATTTTTCTCCCAGCATATCGGCAAAAATAACCTGTTTACAACTCACCTTACTAGGACTGCCTTTGACCGCTTGCCACTCCCAAAAAACAATGAGCTCATTGGTATCTGGATGGCGCTTGGTCAAGGTGTTCCCTCGGACAATGTTGCGATGAATGAGAAAATGTGCCGAGCGATACAGATCAGTCTTGCTACCCAATCGTTCACCAAACTGAGTCTCATACCAGTCTAAATAATAGATAAAGAGCCGATCACGCGCCACTTCTAGATTATCCGCTAAAAACTCAATACCGTAGATACTAGCGAGGGCAAAAAGAGATTTCGTCTTCCAATTCTTCTTATCGTATTGTTGCGTCAGAGCCTGTAATTTTCTCTCCAAAATCGCCAACAAAAAATTCCCATCACCAGCAGCAGGTTCTAAAAAAGTCGCATGAATCTGCTCACAAGCCACTTTTATTTCTGGAATATCCAGCATCATCTCTACCATCCATCTGGGAGTAAAGACTTCTCCGTGTTGCTGAACACGCTGTTTTGACTTAATCAGTTGTTCGGTCACACTAAGCCCCTTTCATCAGTATACTAGCTTTATTATACCATAAAAAGCCCTTGGTTTAGGGCTTTTTCACGATTTGTAAAACAAACTTAGGAAGGATATAAGCCTCAGCGGAACAATAGGTTAAGGATAGAGAATAAATCAACACACTCAATGGCAAAAATACGGAGCTCTCTGTGGCTAGTCACGCCTTACTTCCTCCCCACAAAAAACCATCGTCTGCTTTTTTCTGTTGGTTCCTTGTCTTCAAAGTCCGCATAGACCTTGACATCGGTGAAGCCGACCTGTTCCAGCAAGACGTCATAGGTCAGGAGTTCGTAGGTACGTTCTTCGTGAATCTCATCGTAGCGGGTAAAGCGTCCATCCTCGTCCTTGATGAAAAAGGTCAGCTCATGGACCACTGAGTGCGGCGCCTCGTCTTCATAGGTATCCCAAACCATGGCGAAGTCTTCAGCATTTTCATGATGGGAATAGCCCGGGAAAACCTCGTCCGTCTGGTAAGTCGAGTGAACATCAAAAATAAAGGTGCCGCCGTCATTGAGGTGCTCATAAACCTGAGCGAAGACATCCCCCATCTCCACCTCGTCCGCCAGATAGCAGAGACTGTCCGAGTAGCAGGTCACCAGATCAAACCGCCCCACACCGCTCAAGTCCAGCATATTGCCCGCCACAAAGTCAACGGCAACCTTAGCAGAGGCAGCCCGCCGTTTTGCGACCGCAAGCATCTCCTCACTCAAATCTAAGCCCGTCACCTCAAAGCCCGCTTGTGCGAACCGCACCGACTGGATACCCGTCCCACAGGCCAGCTCCAACAGTTTGGCTTCCTTTGGTTTTTTAGGAAAATAGCGGAGCGAAAAGTCCGTCCAAAGGTCATACAGCGAATCGTCCATGATAGCATCATAGACCGATGCGAATGTTTCGTAATTTTTCATTGTCTTCCTTACTAATTATCTTTTTCAAAATGCCTTGAGTTCTCAACCCAATTTTTATTATTAAATCTATTGTAAATATAACTTCCTTGAGTAAAATCAAATGGCTTATTAGAAATCACAAAATAATTTGCAGTGTTAATAATCGCCTCATTTACATATTTAATTTTATCATCGATCATCTCTACTATTAAATTTTCTGAACAATTTATATCTCCTAACTGAAAAGTAAAGACACAATAGGGACAAATGGGCATAATTAGTTGAAATCCGCTATTTTTATCACTCTTACCATACATGGCAATAACTGGATTATCACTTGTCAAAAATCCATTTCCTACTGAAATATGGAAATACATATCCGCAGGTTTCGGCCTACTTAATAGCATTTTTAAATTTTTAGGTTCCTTAAACATACTATTAAATCGAAGAATTTTTTCTTTTTTTAATTTAATCTCATCTAACTCCATAGGGTATTGTCTAGGTTTACTAAAATTATTATCAATACCGTCTATAAATGTTATTCGTCCAGAATCGGTCCTCAAATATTGTAGCCACATGTATTGCCAAATGATATTTATTTGCTCCGCAGACAAGATAAGTTGCTCAGGCTTAGTTTGATTAAAAATATAGCTCAAAACTCCACCAATTTTAGACTCATAGTTACTTAGTTCATTTTCAAGTATATTATCTACTACACCATCAAGTTTTATCGTCTCATAAGTATAATTTTGAAAACAAACTTTTTCATAATAGGTATATTCAACAGTTTTTCTTTGGCTATTGTAAGCATAGAATTTTTTATTTTCATCTGCAAAATATTGCAACAATGCTCTTGGATAATAATGTTGTTTTTTTGTCACCATAATAAAACACCTCTGAGCATAACTACTCCACAAAAACCTTGCCATAAGCAAGGTTTATCTCTTACGACAAATACGCTGCCACATCGACCATTGGGGCTTCATGCCAGAGTTTTTCGAGGTTGTAGTGGGCTCGGTCATCATCGCTAAAGATGTGGACGATGACGTCATTGAGGTCTAGGAGCACCCAGCCCCCCTTGCTGTCGCCTTCAATGTGGCTGGAATCATGCCCAGCTTCCTTCACCTTTTCACGGATATTATCCGCTAGGGCTTCCAGCTGGCGCGAATTGGTCGCTGTCATGATGACAAAATAGTCCGTCATGCTGGTCAAGCCTGCCAAGTCCAACACCACAATATCCTCTGCTCGCTTTTCATCAGCGGCTTTCACAATCACTTCTACTAATCTTTCTTTCGTCATTGGTTTTCCTTATTTTTCGTTTTGTATAAAATTCACGCTCGTCTTGGTCAAAGACTTCAAAGCCCAAGCGAGTGAGCAAGCCAGCCATCTGAACATTCCCCTTGACATAATCTGCCCGTACATGGTCACAGACGGGGTCAGCTGTTGCGAGCGCAATGACCGCTTCCACTGCCGCACGACCGTAGCCTTTGCCTTGATGCGTTTGGTCAATCATCAGCCGCCAGATCATGTACTGATTCTCTTCTGCATCAATATCCAGCAGGACAAATCCGACCACCTCATCTCCTGCCCAGACAGCATTAGGAAAGACATCGCCATTGTCACGATAGATCCAGCACTCAGCAAGAGACGTCGAATTATCGGCGACCCAGTGTCTTTGCTCCTCACGCACCGTTAGTTGTAAGACCTGATAAAAGCTGGTCTCATCAACAGGTTTCAAGGCAATCATAGATACCTCACATAAGTATTATAGGTCTCCAGGGTCTGGGGATAAATCGGCAGTCCCTTGTAAGTCAAGTGTTCAATAGTCCTTGCTGTTTCGTAGGCGACGGCTTTATCAAGGTCTTCTGCTGCCAGCTGGCGAGCAGTCTCCACACCTGGAAAATCTCTGCCTGGTTCGATATAGTCAGCGACGTAGATAACCTTGTCAAGGAGTGTCATGTCACTTGCCCCTACGGTGTGACGGGCGATGGCGGTCAAGATCTCCTCATCTGTCAGCCCAAACTGCTCTGTAATGAGGTAACGTCCGACCAGACCGTGCCAGACGTTATTGCCCCAAGTTTTGAGGGTTGGGTTCAACTGGTAACGGTCAATGAGGTCAAGAAAAACGCTATCTGGTTGCTCCTTGGCGTAGTCGTGCAAGAGTGCCGCAAGACTGGCCTTAACAGGGTCGCAAGCGTAGCGATCGGCGAGCTCCAAGGCAACCCTCTCCACGCCTAAGACATGGCGGAAACGCTTCTCGCTCATCTGCTCTGCTATGATCCTTAAAAGCGCCTCACGTGAGAGGGAAATGTAGGGTTCGTAGGTCATCGGTAGAGCCCCTCTTCCTCGATATAATCCAGCACCTCGTGGGGGAGAAGGTAGTTTGGGGTGCGACCCTTTTTGATGAAGTCACGCACCATACTGGAGGAGATGTCCATGAGAGGAACATCGACCCAAATGACAGGATAGGACGTTCCTGCCTTGTAGCGAGGACGCTGAACGCCAACAAACTGAACGAGATTGACCAGTTCGTCGATGCGATGCCACTTGGGCAGGTACTCGACCATGTCGCCACCAATGATAAAGTAATAATCGGTCTCAGGGTTTTTCTCAGTTAAGAGTTTCATGGTGTCATAGGTATAGGAAATGCCCTGACGCTCCAGCTCAATGGTTTCGATACCTAGCCCTTCAACGCCAGCAATGGCGCGCTTGAGCATCTCTAGCCGATGGTTTTCATCAATGGTCTCTTTTTTATCAACATGGGGCGGTTTATACTCAGGCATGAGATAGACCGCATCCAGACCCAGTTGCTGGCGAACCTGATCCGCCACAACCAGATGGGCGTTATGTACAGGGTTAAAATTGCCACCCAAAATCCCAACCTGACGGCGGTTGGTCGTTTTTTCTGTTGTTTCTAACTCAACCTTGGTAAAGGGGGTTAAGAGTTCAATCGGCATAGGCCTTCCTCCTAAATCTCTCGTACTTCTATAGATAATTTACGGTTTTCTTTCTTAGCAGATGGCTTAAACAAAATCAAAATCCGACCGATTTTTTGAACGGTATCTAGACCGATTTCGTCTTCGAGGATTTCTGCCACCTCGTGGATGTTTTCGTCCGTGTTCTGCAAGAGGGTGACTTTAATCAGCTCACGAGCGTCCAAAGCCCGACGGATAGAGGTCTTGATTTCATCAGTCAAACCGTTTTTACCAATCTGTACAATCGGCTTGAGGCTGTGGGCTTGGCTATTGAGAAAAGCCCGCTGTTTTGAAGTTAATGTCATGATTTCTTCTTTCTTTTTTAGGAAAATGGCAGAGCAGTCTAGTTGACCGTCTCGAGCCACTTATCGATAGGTATGTTGAGTTTGTAGATGCCGGTATAAGACCGTTCTAAATAGGTTGTCCTTCCCTCTGGATAGAGATAAGCAATGGCATAATTCTGCCCGGGCTTGAATATCATTTCAACTCTGGCATAACGCTCAGCATAAGGGACATCATTGACCGATTTTTGACGGGTCTTGTGGGACTGAGAAAGGGTCTCAAGAAAAGACGCGATTGTCTCCTCGTCTTCTATCCGAAGAGGCGTATCAGGTGAGACCAAAACGCTGTGTCTTTTTCTGTCGAAAGCGTAATCGCACTCATCTCTCCTGCTTCTGGTAAGCTAGGTGCTGACCCAGGCCCCTGCTAATAGACAAGCCCAGCCAGCAACAAACCAAGTAGCACTATCACAACTTTCTTCATCAGATAATCGCCTTTCTCTTGAGCACAGCGACACCTTCTGGTGCCCAAGCGGAGACCTTGCCAGCACTGCCAACCCGAATCCAGCCCAGTCCTGAAAAAACGATGTCGCTCTTTTCAGTGATGGTAAAGTCATGCTTGACCAACTTTGGAAACTCAGCCGCTTCCTTGCTAGCAGGCGGGGTCAAGAGACCGCCGACATGCTTGTCATAGAAGGCATCTGCCCCAGCTAGCTTGGTACGATGGAGCTGCAGGTTATTGTCCAAATAAGCTGTAAAGCCCTGCTTTTCCCCAGAAAGATAGTCAAACCGTGCCAGACCGCCGAGAAAAAGGGTCTGTCCAGGATTGAGCTGGTAGGTTTTGGGCTTGATTTCCTTTTTAGGAGTGACTAGTTTGAGGGCCTTGTCGGACAGGTAATGCGCCATCTGATGGCGATGGATAATACCCGGTGTGTCATAGATATAGCTGCCATCGTCCAAGGGAATCTCAATCTTGTCCAAGGTCGTCCCAGGAAAGCGAGAGGTCGTGATCACGTCCTTGTCGCCCGTGATTTCCTGAATGATGGCATTGATCAGGGTGGACTTACCGACATTAGTCACGCCAACCACATAGACATCCCTGCCCTTGCGGTAGTGGTCAATCTTTGCGATCAACTCTTTAATGGCATAGTTGTTTTGAGCAGAAGTCAATAGGACATCAACAGGACGAATGCCCTCTTCATGCGATCGCTCGGTCAGCCACTGGGTCACCTTGCCATCCTTGACAGACTTGGGCAAAATGTCTTTTTTATTGCCGACCAAGAGGACATCATTGCCTGACACAAAGCGCGGGAGCCCCGGGATAATGGAACCATTGAAGTCAAAGATGTCCACCACATTAACCACCAAGGCGTCGCTGTCGCCAACCTCGTGGAGCAGTCTCAAAAACTCATCATCAGAATTCGAGACATCCGTGATGTCGTTGTAATGGCGGAGCCTGAAACAACGCTGACAGTAGAGCTCTCCTGTTTCTAAGCCCTTATCGAGTGCTGACTGAGGCGTAAAGCCCAAACCAGCCTTATCGGTTGTCTGAATGGCAACGCCACAGCCGATACAGTGTAAGGTGTCGTTCATTTCTTTTTACTTTCTAAGTGATGTGTATAAAGCCGTCTACCCAGATTTGCCAGCAAGGTGCCGAGAAAAATCGCACTGAGATAGGGCAAAAAAGTATAGGATAGACGAAAGAGGCCAAAAATCACACCAAAACTGATGACAAAAGCCACTAGACTAATCAGTAATTTCACGAGAAACGTCATAAGTTACCTCCGATAATTGCCGTTGATAGGTGAGCTGACCATACTTGTCTTCGATTTTCTGCAAGACCCGACGCTCTCTAAAGCGGTTGATTTTGGTGTTCCAAGCATCGGTGGTCACCAAGGGACGAACCAGAATGGAGCGGATACCCGCCCGATGAGCTGCTCGAATGTCGGTCATCAGCTGATCGCCGACCATAACTACCTCATCGCGGCCAAAGCCATAACGGGCAATCGCCTTGTTAATACCGTAAGCAAAAGGTTTCATGGCACGGCTAACAAAATCAACACCGAACCGCTCCACCGCACGCTCTACCCGCGACTGCTTGTTGTTGGACACGACCACCACAGGCAGACCAGCCTCTGTCATCTCATCCAACCAGCCCCGCAATTCCGGCGTCCCATCAGGATTATTCCAGGCAATCAGGGTATTGTCCAAATCCACCAAAACAGCCTTAATCCCTTGCGCACGCAAGGCATCAGGTCGCAAATCATAAACCGCTTCGACCACAAAGGTCGGTATATAGTCTTCTATACTCACGTCTTTCTCCAAAAAATTGATGTCCTTTTTATTATAGCACATTTTTGGGAAAATAGCAGAGCTGGTAGCTTGTTTGCTCTAGTTGCCACGTTTTCCTTTGTTATCAATTGTTTATATTTTTCAAAAATAAAACAAGTTCGCACAAAAACACTTGATTTTCTAGGCTAGTTATACTATAATCAAAGAGTTAGTAAACGATTACAAAAAGGAGGGATTTCTATGAACAAGCACTTGTTCACCAAGAAAAGTCAGTTTAGCATCCGTAAATTGACCGTCGGCGTCTGCTCGGTCATCATTGGGATGAGCTTTTTATCAGGCGTGGAGGTTAAGGCTGATACTGAAGGTACAAGCCCAGCCCCAACTGGTCAGGGAGCAACCCCGACAGCTGAGACAGGGGTTTCAACAGCGGAAGAAGCCAATCTCGTCGCCAATAGTCCAGCCCCAGAAGTGACCACGATTGCGGTGAACAACCAAAGCATTGCCTTGGAAAATGAGGCTATCGCTAGGCATTTTGAGGTTCAGGATGGCAAGCTTCGCACCACCAGCATTGAAAATAAATTAGCCGATGGTAGCGATCGTTTGGAATTCCAAGAGGGGTCTAAGGAGTTTGTGATCCGGTTCAAAGAGACTGATCCAAGCACCCGTCCAACCCCGCCGAGCTACGAACCTTATGCCCAGGATAAGGCCAGTTGGACGGTGACGACCAACTCGGCCGCCAATGCAGGGGCGCGTGAGGGTGCTGTTGCCCTAGCTCAGGACAATAATTTGGGCACCATTTGGCACAGCAACTACAACAATGGTATCGGCACCCCAAACACCCTGCCTGCCCATGTTGAAATCACCTTACCAACCCCTAGAGACCTTGAAACCTTTATCTATGTGCCTCGTCAAGATGGTGGGCAGAATGGTCTGATTAAGGATTACAAGATTTATGCCAAGGCAGATGGTGCTGTCGATTATGAAGAAATTAAAGCTGGCACCATCACTGACAACCCAAGTCAGATTCAGTTTATTGACCTGGGACGTCGCTTGACCAATGTCAAAACCATTAAGTTTGAAGCCCTGTCAGCCCAAAATGGTCAACCATTTGCAGCAGCGGCTGAATTCGACGTCTCTGACCGTTCAGCAACGACGCTCATCGCAGAGCAGGCTCAAAAAGTCGCTGACTACACTGCCCGTATGGAAGCTCACCTTGATCAATACCAAATCAGCCTAGACAAGCTGATTCTGGCTGAAAATGGCATTCAGCGTGAGCGTTCAAACGAAGGGGAAAAACTGACCTTCACTTTCAAACCGCATGTTTACCAAAACGTTCCCGTTACCGTTAAATACGTGGTTGATTTAGCCAAGGACAGCAAGTTTAGTCAGGCTCATTTGCTCTTATCAGTACCTGAAGCTGATCGTGAACGTTTAACCATTGACACTATCGACCTTCAGTCCTTTAAGATTAAGGCGACGGATCGTGTCCATGATTTCTCAAACCAGGCAGCCATTGCTGAGATGGCAGGCTTTAACGGCTTCTATGCGGGTCTTGGTCAGCCAGTCTACATCAAGAGCTTCTACACGGGTTCAGAATTCCCTGTTGCCCTCAATACCGTTGAGGCTGGCAAGAACCAGATGATTTCTCGCTACTATTCTGGTAAAACCTTGGCTCAACTGGGAGTGGATGCGTCAGGCAACACTCGAACCTGGAACACGGTTGTCGGTGTCGCCCGTTCAGATGACTATCAGGTTATCCAGCAGGATTTCTACGATTACATTTCCAAAATTGGTCAGGATACCTATTTCCGTAAGCAGTACAACTCTTGGTTCGACCACATGCTCAATATCACGGCTGACAACATCCAGTCCAGCTTCAATGAGATTGAGCGTGGCTTTGTCAATGGCGGAGTATCGCCACTTCATTCCTACGTTGTGGATGATGGCTGGCAAGACATGACGACTCTATGGGATTTCAACCAGAAATTCCCTAATAAGCTCTACGATTCCAGTAAGCAGGTTAAACGTTTCGGCTCAGACTTCGGTCTTTGGGTCGGCCCTCAGGGCGGTTATTCTGAGCCTGGTCGACTGGCGGACAACCTGGTTCGCCAAGGCAAAGCGTCTAAGCATGCTGGTGTGGTTTACATTGGTGACAAACGTTATGTTGAGGGCATGGACAATCTCTTTGCCAACTACGACAAGGAATTTGACATCAACTATTGGAAGCTAGATGGTCTCCTGCTCAATCCACGCTCCGATACCGATCCAAACGGCAACTTCATCGGTGGTGGTCACCGAAACATGTACTCCATGACCGAGGCTCATGAACGCTGGATTGGTCTCTATGAAACCATTCGTCGGGAGTCAACTGACCCTGATAAGATGTGGATTAACCTGACCTCTTACATTCCACCATCACCATGGTTCCTGCAATGGGTCAACTCCATCTGGATGCAAAATGCGGCTGACGTGGACTACCAAGACCATGTTAAGAAGGCTCAATACGCCCATCTGGACTTCGGTAATGATGCTGCGGAAGCCATTACCTATCGTGACGACCGTTACGAGGAACTGGTCAACCTCCGCAAGTGGCAGTTGCCATTTGCTAACATCTACAACCATGACCCAGTTTACGGGAATACCGCCAATTCTGGTAAGAAGTTGGAGCCAAACGCCCAAGGTCAACGACCAAAAATCAACTTCTCTGCTGAAGACCTGAGAACCTATCTCTTCATGCTGGGAACCCGTGGCACAGGCTTCTGGGAGTTCTACTACAGCTACAACATGATGGATGATGAGAAGTGGCAGGTCAACGGTGAGGTGGTCAACTGGATTGAAGCCAACTACGAGACCCTAAAACACGCCAAGTTTCACGGCGGCAAGCCAGGTCACGGTGAGGTTTACGGCTACTCTGCCTGGGATGAGGAGACTGGTATCCTCTCCATTCGGAACCCGATTAACAGCGAGCAGACCTACACCATTACCCTGGATCGCCTGGTCGGGGTGCGTGAGGGCATGACTGGCATGCACCGAACCACTGTTCACGGCGACAAGCGCCATGATAGCACCGCTTTGACCAACTATGGCGACCAAATCAGCCTGACCCTCAAACCTTATGAAACCGTCATCTTCCAGTTTTCGAAAACGGCGGACACCAAGGCGCCTGAGGTTTTGGTGGCAAAAGCTATCGCTGATAACATCATCAGCATTGAGTTTGATGAGCGGATCTTGCCGACAGGAGCCAGCTTTGCTGTCGCAGGAAATACGGTGACAGCAGTTACCTACAACAAAGACCTGAGAACAGCTGTTCTGACCCTGGGCACCCCTCTGAACGATCGCCAAGTGGCAGAAGTGACCTACACCGATGTCGCAGACAATGCCCCAAGACCAAACAAGGCGACAGGCACCTTGTTCGTGACAGCCTACAATCAGGGCGTGATTGAAGACATCACAGCTGTGGACAAGGCGACGCCTCTGCTCAAAGAGGGCATCGAGGGTCGTGGTCCCTTCTCTGTGACAGCAAAAGTCACCCTCAACAGCCTCAACCAAACCATCGCTGAACAAGATGGTCAATGGCGCCTGTCTGTTGACGAGGCTGGTCGTGTCATCTTTGATGTCAAGGGCTTGCAGGTGACTTCGGCACCATTTAGCACCCTCAAGGCAGCTGACCGTGGTACCGCGGATGTCCTCATTCAACCAGATCAGGAAGCCGTTATCACCGCTGTCCGTGAGAAAAATGGTAGCCTCAAGCTCTTTATTGACGGTCAGCTTCATAATACTGCTCATGATAAGACCAAGGTCAATGACTTGCTGGAAAAATCAACTCTCCGTGTGGCATCGCCAGACTTTGATGGCAGCATCAGCCGCTTTATCTTAGAAGACAAGGCTAGAGACTTCCAGTCAGCCCCAGCACTCTTTGATCAAGTATCCCCTCGTCCGCATGAAGTCGCAACCGAATTGGGTGCGCCAACAGCAACCAGCTTTGACCCCAACGATGGTGGTGAACGTCCAGCAGGCTCTGCCACAGATAAGAACCCAACAACTTACTGGGCAAGCAACCCCAATAAGGACAACACGGTTGAACCACAGCGCTTGACCATTGAATTAGCTGAAGCTCAGGAAGTCGGGCGTGTCCTTTATACTCCACGTCAGATTGCCAATGCGGTTGGTAATGTTAAAAAAGCCTTCCTGGAATACAGCACAGACGGTCAGACCTTTAACCGCGTGACCTTTACCAATGGCAATGCGGACAACACCATTAACATGGTTGACGGTATTGCGTCAACTCCGATGGACTTCACGCCTGTGACAGCCAAATTCTTCCGCTTCACAGCCCTTGAAACCCATCACTGGAGTCCTGCACGTGTGAACAAGGTTGTTGCGGTAGCAGAATTGACCCCTGTGGTAACGGTAACCCCATCGACAGAAGTTCCAGTTACCCTATCTTACTTGCGCAATACCCTCTATCAAGCAGGAGAGATTGCTCGCGACGAGTATAGAGCAGCTGGACTTGCTGCCTTCGATCAAGCCGTTCGTGATGCCATTGCAGTCTACACTGCGGCTGATAATCAGGAGGCTATTGATGCAGCCAATACAGCGCTTAAAGTAGCCATCGCAGGATTGGAACGCAAGGTAGTTAGCCAGAAAGAACGCCGTGTATCAGTGGTTATCCCTATCCCAGTCGATACAGTTCGCGTCAATGATGACAGCTTAGAACAAGGTCGAATCATCATTGAAGATGGGGAAGCAGGTGAGGAAATTCATGTTTATCTAGATACTTATGTTGATGATGAGTTGACGGAATCTGGTACAGAGGTTGTGGAGACCATCCCTGTTAAGCCTGCTAAGCCTAAGCGTGAGAGGGTTGGTACTAACCTTGTGACCCCACCAGCTGATCCAACTCAACCAGCTGTGACACCAGCCCGTATCTTGGAAGATAAGGCGACAGGTATTCAGGTGCTCTTGTCTGAGGGAGAGGATGCTAATATTGTTGCTCTTCGGATTGTGGCTAAGGAAACTGGTCATGTGGCGACCCCATCAGTTCTGAAGGGTGCGGACTACGACCTCTTCGACATCGAATTGGTTGACAAACATGGTAAGATCATCAAGATGGCTGGTCGTGCCGAAGTTAGCCTGCCTGTGGATGCGGGTAAGGAAGTCGCCACAGTGGTTTACCTGCCAAACAGTGACAAGGCAGACAGCCTGCCATTCCGCACTGCTGAGGTGACAACTGTTTCTGGTCAAACTCAGAAAGTCGTGATTTTCACGGCAGAGCACTTCAGTGAGTATGGTATTGTTTACAAACCAGCTACAGTAGTGTCAACCCCTGGAACATCAACTGATATACCAGTAACGCAGCCGACTGGCTCAGCGCCAATAGCGCCAACCCCAGCTGGCAGTGCACCTGATGCTAGCAAACTAACCTTGCCAAATACCGGTGAGGCAAGCTCTAGCCTAGCTCTTCTTGACGGTGCAGCCCTTGTTGCGGCTCTAGGATTGACTAGCCTGAGAAAACGTGAGGACTAATCACACTCTGTTAACCCGCATCTGGTCAATTGACCAGATGCGGGTTTCTTGACTCATTGTCAACTGTAGTGGGTTGACCCACTTAACACCGAGAGAGGACAAGTTTAGTCTTCTCTCGTTTTATGTTTAGCGCAATGAAAATGCGAGTTTTGAAGTTTTTATCTTCCGAAACCCAAAAGCATTCCGTTTAATGACCTTGATAAGGTTGTTTGTCGCCTCTAGTTTAGCGTTTGAGTAAGGCAGTTTCAAGGCGTTGACAATCTTGTCTTTATTCTTCAAGAAAGTTTTAAAAACCGTCTGAAAGATAGGATTGACGCTCGAAATCGTCTCCTCGATCAACCCCAAAAAAAGCTTTTCCCTGACTGCTGCTCGCTTTCTTGTCTCAAGGCTCGCCCTTCAACAGTCACTCCCCTAAATGTTGAAGCCGCCCCTAGATAGTTGACAGATCAAGGAATATCGACTGCCACCGAACAACCGATTGTAGTCCTCCCTTACCAAAACTCTTTAACCATAATGTGAATGTTTGACGAATGATGCACTCCATCAGTAAAGTGCTACTACCATTTCTTGGTAAAAATCTGATGACTAAACAAACACAGATGGTCAACAGACGTTTCTGCCTGCATTTCCTATACTCATCCTTCCCAAAACAGGTCATCCAAGGTCCTATCTAAAACCTTGCAAATCGCGATACAGAGGTTGATGGTTGGGTTATAGTCTCCTTTTTCGATGGCAGAAATAGTCTGGCGCGAGACACCAACCAGCTCTGCTAAGGCTTGCTGGGAGAGGTCTTTCCCAGCCCGAGCAGCCTTTAAACGAAGATTTTTCATCTCTCACCTACTTTCCTTGCTTGAACCAACTGCTCAAAATCTGAGTAAGCAAGGCGACCCCTAAAACCACTAGGCCAGCTCCCCAGTTCAAGGGCTTTTGAGACGTTGTCCACACAAGGTTAGCCACCAGATAAAGCCATAAGAAAGCCGCTCCCTGCTTGGTAGTTAGTCTCTTAGACTGATTTAGCTTAACTAGAAAGACCACATACACTAGCGCCAGTAACATCACCATCTACTCGTCCTCCTCTTTCTTGTCCTGATAACGGCGATAGAGGATGCTAGCCCCCATGCTAAAGAGGCAAAGTCCTAAAACGAAGAGCGAACCTGACCCCCCTCTGATAAAGAAGGTGCTTAATATCTCCTGCTCTGCTATTGTCCCTAAAAGAGAGGATAGGGTGATGAGCAGCCCAAAAAGCGTGGCAATCCAACCCACCAGCTGACCCTGTCTCCCAAAGCGGTCATCAACGAAGGGGGAGACGCCCTTGAGATTGGCCAAGGTCATGGTCAATCCCACGCCGCCATAGAGCCCTAGCACCACCATGAAGTCAAGTGAGATGACATCAGACCAAAACCGACCGACGAAGATGGAGAAAACAAACACCGCCATGGCATACCAAAAACCAACAGCATAGCTTCTAAGCAGGAAACTTTGCTGCCGTTCGTCATAAACAGGTCTAGTGTTGAGTCGGCGCAAGCGAGAATCAGACAAATCGCCTGTATCAATCTTATGCTGGAGCAGTTTAGCCGTCCTGAGCCCCATGACTAGTCCCAGCAAAAAAAGTGTTGTCAAAACGACTACCGCCCATGCTAGCTTGATGAGAAAGTTATCCTCAGCTGTCAACGCAACCAGTAAGGCTAGCCCATCTACGGCGCTGGTCAGAACAATGGCTAACCACTGGTTCTTAACAAGGTCTTGTTTGGAAAACATCGCAACCCTCCTGTATGTTTAAGTTACCTTCAGTCTACTCCTTTAGATGAATTTTGTCAAGTATATTTTACAAAAAGATTTTTATTATTAACTTTTTACTTGTTTTATGACTAAAAAAGGAGGCCGGGACAAAAGCCCTAACCTCTCAAGTGATGTTTAATTTTCAAGCAAGGCACAGCGGTTGAGTGGACTAACGACTCATCGAATTCTGACGAATGACCGCTTTTTGTCCCACACTCCAATTGATTATACCTAAAGGTCAGGATAGGAATGCGACCACACTGTCTTGTCCTCTGCTTATCCTGTCAACTTAGAGAGCTTTCAAAAATGTCTCCAACTCCCACTGACAAGTTTCAAGGTCAATCTTATCCCAAAAACCATCTCCAGTGCATCGCGGAATCAGATGAACATGAAAATGCGTTCCTTCGTCAATCAACCCCTTGTCGTTGCTTGCCAGAGTGACCCCATCAATCGGTAGATGGGCTTCCAACAGGGCGATTAGCCTAGCTTCTAAGTCAACCAACTCATGACGCTCTGATAACGAGAGGTCTGCCATGCTCAAGACATGACGCTTGCTGAACAATAGCAAATGACCTGTTTGAATAGGATCAATATCAAAAACAAGCTTGAACTGATCACTTTCTAAAAGAATTTGCTCTGGGGTGATGAGGTCACAAAAAATACAGGTCATCTAATCTCCTTTGCTTGATTTAACGGCGGACAGATTGTCCCATGCGGAAATAGGTATGCCGCTTGCCTCGAACAGCAATGCTTAATGCCATGATGTTCTCTGGGTCAGGCATGCGTCCATAACCCCCATCACCAATGTGGTGAATATCTGTGCCAACACGCTTATTGCTGAGACCAAAGTCTCTGATGGTTTGGAGGTCTGCACTTTCCTGACTAGTGCCGATAGTCGACATGACTAAGGCACCTTGGGCTTTGAGGTCAGCAACGATATCAGCAAGCCCCTCCTCACGTACGCCAGGTACTGTCCCTACAGCTGGTACGAGAACCCCATCAGCACCAAGTGCAATAAAGTCTCTGAGGGCTTCAGGGTTGACCACCGGTTCTCCCAGCCCTGCCCCATGCATTTTCCCTGCGAAAATGAGGCCACCAAAGTGTTCTTTAGCCAAAACGATAGCTTCTTTGATGGCAGCCAGAGACACTCCAGTTGATGGGTTCCCTGTCAGCATGATAAAATCAACACCCAGCTCACGAGCTGCTCTGAGACTCTGCTCATTGACCTGACGATCGAGGGAAATGTGTACCTGCTCATCAAGGACGGTTTGGGTCTTGTCGACAGGTTCTAAGTTGATTCCAATGGGACGACCTGTCAGGCGCTTGATTTCAGCGATAGGATTGTCACAAGTGTAAAAGCCGACGATGCTCTTGTCAAACACGTCAAACTCATTAAGCACCAAGAGGTCACAACCAAACGTCGCCATCATCTCTGCGTTAGTAACCCCTTCAATCAGGGGAGCAGCTGTCACCACAGTCTCCCCCAAAATCGTCCGACCTTCACTGGTCAAAATAGCCTGTTTGAGTTCATCTTTGGTGATGTTCTCGATGTCGCTCGCATAGCAAGAAATTAAACGTTTCATTAGATTCTCCTTGTATATGATAGGTCTATTATACACTAAAAAACAGCGATTGAAAACGCTGTTTTTTTATTTTTCACGTGCTGTTATTTCCTCCAAATATCCCGCTGTGATAATCCCTGCAGGCAAGGCAACCACACCAATGCCAATAATAGAGCTGAAGATGGTCAGCAATTTGCCCCAATCTGTCTGTGGAACAAGATCACCATAGCCAATAGTAGTCAATGTCACTGTTGCCCAATAAAGAGCGTCTAAAAATTGATGAAACTGATGCGGTTCAAGATTAAACATGACCAGAGCGGAAATAAAGATATAAGCTAAAGCAAAGACAGCCACCAACAACAATGACTCGCTTTGCTTTCTAAGGACCGTTACAACAAGTTGAATATTTTTAGAATAACGAAAAATTTTGAAGACCCTGAGTGATCGAATGAGACGAAAAACCTTGAGCAGGCGGAAACTATTGTTAACCAAGGGCAAGGCAGCCAAAAAACTAATGGCATCAATAAAGGCTAGAAAGGTTAGGGGGTAGAGCCAAAAAGACAAGGAGCCTTTTTTGAGGTAGAAATCAGCGGTCGCTAGCCTGAGTAAGTAGTCAAAGGCAAAAATAATGGCAACAATTTGCTCGATACCTGTCATGATGGGGCTTGTTCCCTTGCTCATCAGGGGCAACAAACTAAGCAAAATGACCCCAATCATCATGCCATCATAACATTTTGCCCAGATGCTCGCCCGTCCCTCAACAGAAATAATGCTATAGATTGTCTGTCTCATTAACTCAACCGATTCCGATAGACTTCGTACATGAGTACGGCTGCCGCGACACTGGCATTGAGGCTTTGGACATGCCCACTCATGGGAATGGTCACCATCTCATCGACTTGTTTTTTAATATTAGCTGAAATGCCTTTGCCTTCATTGCCGATGATAAGGGCAACCTTGCCTGCGGTGTTCCATTTGGTAGATGGTGTCCCGTCCATGTCTGTCCCAAAAATCCAAAAACCTGCAGCTTTAAGCTTATCCAAGGTTTGGCTGAGATTGGTCACGCGAGCAATAGGGACATGCTCAACTGCTCCTGTCGAGGTTTTAGCGACAACAGGCGTCACACCAACTGCACGGTGTTTGGGGATGATAATCCCTGTCACATTTGTAGCATCAGCTGTCCGCAGGATTGAGCCAAAGTTATGTGGGTCATTGAGCCCATCAAGGATGAGGATAAGGGGATTATCTGCCTGCTCTGCCATGTCCAAAATGACCGACAAGTCCGTATACGCAAATTCCGACACGCGCAGGACAAAGCCCTGATGCACCGCACCGTCCGTCATCTCGGACAGGGTCTTTTTCGGCGTCCATGAAATAGAGACCTTTTTCTCCGCCGCAAGTGCCTTGACCTTGTCAACATTCTTGCCCCGCAGGTCATCCTGAATATAGAGCTTGTTGCCAGTGTTAGCTTGTAAACTTTCCATCACGGCATGTACGCCGTAAACGATATCTGTGTGTTGCATACCCCTATTTTAGCATAAAACAGGCGATTAAAAAAGGGAGAGATAATTCTCTTCTCCCTTTCTATCTCCCTTTAGCCAGGGATAACGCTGGCTCCTGGGATGTTTTGCGCATATTGTTCTGCGGAAAACTTATCATAAAATTCGCCCAATTTGTTTCCAAATTGGTCTACAACCAACCATTTTTGCATCGCACTCACCTCCTTTCCTGTCAGGTTACAAGTCATCCACACCAATTTTTCCTGTAGCTATATCTGAACGAAAGGTTTCTACTAATTTCTTTGTTAGCTTTTGTCGGCCATATAGTTTTTTGACATGAGAAGTCACATTCATTTCAATATGCTCCCCATCTTCTTCTACAACAACCAATAGAGCTGCTTTACGGTAAACTAGCCAGTTCCCATGTCCACCCCTCCCAACTCTGTAACTGAATAACCTCTCGGCTTGGCTTCTCTTAAGATATCACGTAATTTCCCTTGTGCAGCATGGCGTTCGGACGGCTGGTGCTTCACCTCAACGATTTTCATATTCCCTCCTAATTCTCATTATAGCCGAATGCTCTACTTTGCAGAACTTCTTTCCAATAACTTTCACGTTTTAAGATATAGGTATCATCAACCTTAGCATTGTAATTTTCTAGTAGACTGTATTGAAAATGTTCCTTAACATAGTCGAATCCTTCACTGTCAATGACCTTTTTCAATCCCTTGTTACCACCATGTCCATTGGCAATATAGGACTGCCAGCGTTGCAAGAGCATGCCCGCGTCACTCGTTGCCGAGCCAACATAGAGCTTTCCAGTGTGACGGTCCGTAATGAGGTAAACAGCTTTTTGATTGGTCAAAGCGGTAAGCCAATCTTTTTTACCCAAGCGTAAAATCAGTTCTAACTGTTGATAAGAAAGACAAAGGTTGTCATACCCCGGAAAGGCTTCACCTCCATAAATCTCTGGTAAAATCTCATAAACCTCTAAAGAGTCAGCTACTGTCTGAAACCCAAAGACAGGAGCTCGACCCGGACGTTTGCAATGTAGAATAACCCTAGCAAAATAAGGTGAATACTTCTCCACTACCTGACCCTCATAATTTTGTCCAAAAGTAACGCCTAGTTCTTTCGTTACCCGCTTGATGGTCGTCAACAACCATTTATCATGCCCCATTTGGACGAGATTTACTGCAATATCGCCAACAGAATAATTCCGATTTTTATTTCTCCAAAAAAGATTAAAATTATCAACTGTTTCAGGATCGGCTAAATAATTCTGCAAGGGATTTTCACCTGTCCAATTATTGAACTTCACTCGTACCCGTGGCAATTCTTCCTCTGAAAACTGTAAAATATCTTGTAATAGAATCACGGTCTCCTCCTTCTTGTTTGACCATTGGGGTTAAGGTATTGATTGTTAAATCAATACCTGTTATACTTAGTATAACAGGTATCCTCAAATAAGAACCATTCTAAACAAGTTATAGCCAACCTCGACAATTTTCTTGGTCATCTCCCAACAGGTGACAAGTCAGCCTTTTTTTGCTAGACTAGGGCTATGAAAACTCTGATTAACGATGTGCTGACCCTTGACTGGGACCAACTCTTGACCTCACTCGGTGCAAAAACGGCCTACACTCTTCTGATTCTCCTACTGTCTTGGCTCGCTAGGCGCCTCGCCCATTTTCTGGTCAAATGGCTGAGCTCTAAAACCCCACCCTTCACTGCCCAAGACCTTGCCCGTCAGCAAACCTTGGTCAAGCTCTTTTTGAGCCTTTCTGACTACACCATTTTCTTTTTAACAGGCTATGGGATTCTGGCTGTTATCGGTGTACCTGTGTCCAGCCTTATTGCTGGCGCTGGTATCGCTGGTTTAGCCATTGGACTGGGGGCACAGGGCTTTTTAACAGATTTAATCAATGGTGCCTTTATCTTAATTGAACGCCAATACGATGTGGGCGATCAGGTGGTTATCCAAAATATCGCAGGTAAAGTCACTAACCTAGGCATCCGAACCACTCAGCTCAAAAGCAGTGACGGCACCATTCATATCATCCCAAACCGTCACATTACCTACGTCTCAAACTACTCACGGGGCAATCGCCGTGTCCAGATTGACCTGCCACTGCCTTTTGATACTAATTTTGATCACGTTAACAGCTTGTTAACAGAGGTCGGCAATCAAGCCGCTGCTGACCACCCACATGTTCTGGACAGCCCCACTTATCTAGGCGCTCGAAAAGCCCTAGACCAGTCGACCATTTACCGTGTTGAACTGCTGGTTGAAAACGGCAAGCAAGAAAGTGTCTACTACACCTTCTATCAACTATTTCAAAAAACCTTGCAAGAGGCTGGCATCACAGCAAAACGTTAGAAAACTAAAACAATCGGTAGCTCACCCAGGCTACCGATTCTTATTTTTCTGTTTTTCAATCGAGCATCACGATCTTAGCAAGTAACGCTCAATAGCTTCCACGCAGCCACCCTCATCGTTTGTTGGCACAACATGGTTAGCCAGAGCCTTGATACTGGGTTTGGCGTTGCCCATCGCCAGCCCCATACCTGCTTCTTGCAACATGGTACGGTCATTATCACTATCGCCAACACCGATAACCTCCGCCATCCCAAAACCCAATCGCTGACAGAGCAGCTGTAAGCCTGCCCCCTTATCTGCGCCTTGGGCGGTCAACTCAAGACCTGTTCGTTCGGCTTTTACAAGGGTAATAGCCGAGCTAGCCAACTGATCCGCATAGGCTTCTCTCAACTCGGGTGTTTTAAAGTAGATGTTGATTTTCTCACAGGCTTTCTCTGCTAAGAGTTGGTTTAAATCAGATACAAAGACTGCCGTATCCAGATAGAGTTGTCTAAACTGCTCCATATAAAAGGCCTCTATCCGATTAAATTGACTGGACTGCACATAACCTTGCCCGTCAGCCATCACCACGACAAAAACATCTTCTCTATCCAATAAATCACAGACCGTCGCAACAACCTCAGCTGATAAGGATTTTTTTGCCAAAACTGTCTCCGTAGAAAAATCATAAATCAAACCACCACTAGCAAGCACACCATAACGAACCATCGGCAGAACTGGCAAATAGTCCTGTAACTCTGATGCCGACCGTCCTGTCGCAAGTACCACTGTTTTGCCAGCCTCATCCGCCCGCCCCAGCGCTGCAACCGTTTCCGGGTCAATCGTATGGTCACTCCGCAATAAGGTGCCATCCATGTCAAAAGCAATTAATTGATACATCACTCACGCCTTTCTCATCGCATCCGTCGCATAACTAGCTCGAGCACCGCCGATTAGCTTAGGACGACTTGCAAGAGCCGTCACATGAGCACCACCTAGCTCACGCTGACTGGGGCGCAGAGGCACTTGCACGTGTTTAACATGCATCCCAATCGCCGTGTCACCGATATCCAGACCCGCAAAAGCCTTAATAAACTCAACCACAACTGGATCAGTCATGTACTTGAACGCTGCCACCTGCCCTGAGCCACCAGCCTGCAAGGTCGGCAAGACCGACACCTCATCAAGACCTAGCTTTTCGGACAACTCACGCTCAACAACCAAGGCACGGTTCAAATGCTCACAGCCCTGAACTGCCAAATAAACCCCACGACGAGTCAAGCTCTCTAACACTGTTTTGACAATAACCTCGCCAATCTCCTGACTGGAATTTTTGCCGATAACCCCACCATTCACCTCGCTAGACGACAAACCAAGGACAAAAACCTGCCCTCGCTTAATGCCACTGCGCTCAATAATCTCCTCTATAATCTCTCGCATCTCAACCGCTAAACGTCCTAAATCCATAGTCACCTCACTTAACCTTATTATATCACAAACCCCGATCAACTGGAGCAGGTTCGTTTTTTTGACAATAGCAGAGCTTTAGAGATTATTGCCCTATTTTTTACACAAGGTTGAAAAGTTTTAGCATGAGTTATAAAACAAACCCTTCTACCGCCTCATAAACGGTCTAAAACCAACAATAAGCAATCGCAATTTCTTTAACAATCTATACCTAATCTCGCTTTTCCCTACCTATCACCTCAGTCGACAGAACGGTGGTGTTGAGAGTGGGGCAAAAATCGGTCATTCGTCAGAATCCGATGAGTCGCCCCACCTCCGCACAGTTGAGTAGGGCTGTGAAAGCTGATAAAATCAGCGAATTAGAGCCCACTCACCCAATGCGCCTTGCTTGAAAATTAAAAATCACTTGAGAGGTTAGGACTTTTGTCCCAGCCTCAACTGGTCACCAGTAACTACTCACTTCTGTCGGAAGACTTTCGGTGTAAACGAGCCCTATGGCTCGTTTGCCACTCGGCATTCTATCCGACAGAGCCCTCCATCTCATAGGCAATCAGTCTGTTGAGTTCAACGGCGTATTCCATCGGTAGTTCCTTGGTGAAGGGTTCGACAAAGCCCATGACAATCATCTCGGTGGCTTCTTGTTCAGACAGGCCTCGGCTCATGAGATAATAGAGCTGCTCTTCGGAAATCTTAGACACCTTGGCTTCGTGCTCCAAAGCAACTTGGGAGTTGTGGATTTCATTGAAGGGAATGGTGTCCGATTTGGACAAATCATCCATGATAATGGTATCACACTCGATGTGGCTAACCGATTTTTTGGAATTCTTATTAAAGATCACCTGACCGCGGTAGTTGACTGCACCGCCGCCTTTGGCGATGGATTTGGAAACGATCGACGAGCTAGTATGAGGGGCATTGTGAATCATCTTGGCCCCCGTATCTTGCACCTGCCCCTTATTGGCAAAGGCAATGGACAGCATGGTGCCACGCGCTCCCTCACCCTCAAGGTAGACAGACGGGTACTTCATGGTCGTCTTAGCGCCCAGATTGCCATCAATCCACTCCACCGTGGCATTTTTTTCGGCACGTGCCCGCTTGGTCACCAGATTATAGACATTGTCTGACCAGTTTTGGATGGTGGTGTAGCGCATGTAGGCTCCCTCGTGGGCGATAATTTCCACGATGGCAGCATGGAGACTATTGGTCGAATAGGTCGGAGCCGTACAGCCCTCCACATAGTGAACACTGGCTCCCTCATCAACGATGATTAGCGTCCGCTCAAACTGCCCTGTCCCTTCATTGTTAATCCGAAAATAGGTCTGCAAGGGAATATCACACTTGACCCCTTTAGGGACATAGATAAAGGTGCCTCCTGACCAAACTGCCGCATTAAGGGCAGCTAGCTTATTGTCTGTTGGCGGAACGAGCTTGCCAAAATATCTTTTGAAAAGGTCAGGGTACTCTTTAAGAGCGGTATCGGTATCGGTGAAGACGATCCCTAACTTTTCAAACTCCTCTTTCATGTTGTGGTAGACCACCTCGGACTCGTACTGGGCAGCCGCACCAGCCAAATAGGCTCGCTCAGCTTCTGGAATCCCAATTCGCTCGAAGGTCTCCTTAATCTTGTCTGGCACATCGTCCCAAGAACGCGCTGGTTTGTCCGAAGCCTTCTGATAATAAACGATGTCATCAAAATCCAGCTCCGACAAATCTGCCCCCCAGTCCTGCATGGGTATCTTTTGAAAGGCTTGATAGGCTTTGAGGCGGTAGTCCAGCATCCAATCTGGCTCCCCCTTGACCTGCGACAGCTCACGAATGACCACCTCACTCAGCCCCTTGCCGGTCGAAGCCACCAAATCGATGCCCTCATCATGAAAGCCAAACTTGTACTCGCCCAAGTCAATCGGTGTGGGCTCAATGATTTCCGTTGTTTCTGACATAAGTGTCCTTTCTTTTTCCTACGGTAACTTCTATACTATCTGTCTTCTATATCGCTCAACGCCTTTTCCAACCCCTTCCACGCTAAGGTTGCACACTTGATCCGTTGGGGGAACTTAGACACCCCTGAGAGGAACTGGGCATCTCCCAGCTCTTTTTGTCTGGGGTCACTGGGCTCTCCCTGTACCATCTGGGAGAAGAGCTCTGCCATGGCGAGAGCGTCTGTGACGCTGAGCCCCAACACACTATCCGCCATCATGGAGGCAGACGCTAGCGAAATGCTACAGCCATCTCCATCCCAGCCAATCGCAGCGATACGGTCATCCACCAGCTCAAGGCTGAGAGAAAGGACGTCGCCACAGGTTGGGTTGTGGAGGGTGTGGGGAGCCTGTTCAGGGAGAAGCCCTCGGTGGTGAGGGGTTTTTGTGTGATCTGTGACCACCGCCTTGTAGAGGCTGTCTAGCTTAGAAAGTGCCATCAAAATACTCCTTGGTTGCTTGCAGGGCTAACAGCAGTTTGTCACAGTCCGCCAGCGTGTTATAAAGATAAAAGCTGGCACGCACCGTTGCGCTCACGCCTAGGTAACGATTGAGGGGCTGGGCACAGTGGTGACCCGCACGCACGGCTACCCCCTCATAATCCAGCGCCGTCGCCACATCATGGGGGTGGAGCCCCTCTAGGTTAAAGGACACCAGTCCAGACTGCGGCCGCCCATAGATGGTCACACCGTCCATGCTCTTTAGCCCCGCTAGCGTATAGTCGAGAAGCTCTTGGCAATGGCGGTGCACCGCATCTCCCCCTAGCTGAGTCAGATAGTCGATAGCCGCCGCAAGGCCGATAGCCCCAGCCACATTGGGCGTTCCTGCCTCAAACCGCCAAGGGCTTTCTTTCCAAGTTGCGCTCTGCTCATAAACAAAATCAATCATCTCCCCACCAAAGGTCGTGGGTTCAAATTGGTTGAGCAAATCTGCCTTACCATACAGAACACCAATCCCCATAGGAGCCAACATCTTATGCCCCGAAAAAGCGAGGAAGTCACAGCCCAGCGCCTGCACATCAAGGGGCAGATGGGGAGCAGACTGGGCAGCGTCCACCACCAAGTAAGCCCCCACGTCGTGCACCAACTGAGCGATCTCTGCGATAGGATTGATCACCCCTAGCACATTTGACACATGGCAGAGACTGACAAACTTGGTCTTAGGCGATAATTTTGCCCGCAAGTCCGCCATGTCTAAGCCACCATCTGCCAGCCCCACATAAACCAGCTTTGCTCCTGTCCGCTGGCAAACCTGCTGCCACGGAATGAGGTTGGCATGGTGCTCCATAATGGAAATAATGACCTCATCATCTGCGGTCAAAACCTGACCAGCCAGCCCAGCCACTAGGTTGAGACTATCTGTCGTTCCCTTGGTAAAGATAATGTCTCGGCTAGAGCTCGCATTGAGAAAGCGGGCAACAGTCTCACGCGCTGCCTCATAGGCAGTCGTGGCTCGATTGCCCAGCGTATGCACACCTCGGTGGACATTGGCATTATCTGCTTCGTAGTAAGCTTGAACGGCTTCGATGACCTGCCGCGGCTTCTGGCTGGTCGCCGCACTGTCCAGATAGACCAGTGGCTCATCGTTGACCAGCTGGTTGAGGATGGGGAAGTCTTGTTTTAAGTATAACACAGAATTATTTTTCATATCTTTTAAAACAGCACATAAATCTTTGACAATCATTTTATAAAGCGATAGAAGAAAACGTTTTCCTGTTGTTTGTTGCCACTTTTCTCTGGAAAGGAGGAGAAAGAAAAGTGGCTACAGCACTAATTTTAAGGGTATCATTAATCCGTTTTTTCAAAGATGATGACCTCAAAAGTTGCTTCACGTGAGAAAGGAATAGCTCAAATGAAAAAATTGATACTTTCGATAGTCGCTCTTTTAACCCTGTTTAATTTACAAACTGTCGCTAGTGCTAATACTGGCGAAGAACTAGTTGTGTCATTTGAAAAATTAGAATTTACAGTTAACGACTATATGCACGATAATATTGATGTTTCCTACTCCAATAACGGAAACATTGAGGTTGCTACCGTGACTGATTTAGACACAGGCGAAGTCGTGGAAACAATCGAACTTATACCTAATATTCTACCAAGAAGCCCCTTTAGAAACGCCACTAGAGACAAATTCTCACACACTCTACGCCGAACATTTACAGTAGCTAGAACAACTTTACAGCTTGATATACAAGTTGAACTCTACAAAAGAGGATCTTTTAGGCAAATAAACTCAGTTCAAGGAAACTATCTTGGAATAACTAACGCTGTAACCAACACTTACATTGAAGGTCAAACGGTTAACGTGAATCGGTTACACTAAACTAGACAGAATTTATAAAGTGTTCTACACTAAAGAAAACAGGAGAACTCTATGTCTAGAAAAATCCGTCGTCAATTTAGTGATGACTTTAAGCAACAAATTGTTGA
>NZ_JBGTZC010000016.1:0-48994 GCF_041807725.1 Streptococcus sp. E17BB | reverse complement strand
GAAGGTCAACAATTTGTTGCTTAAAGTCATCACTAAATTGACGACGGATTTTTCTAGACATAGAGTTCTCCTGTTTTCTTTAGTGTAGAACACTTTATAAATTCTGTCTAGTTTAGTGTAACCGACTCATTTCATACTCTTAAGTGGTTAACTTTATTTTAGGACTTGCCAAGCTAAATATTTTAGACTTTTTTCAAAAAAATATTGACAATTCATTTCCTATGTGTTAAACTATAATGGTTGGTGAAACATCTAAAAATTATGTTAGGCGAACGTAGTTCAGTGGTAGAACACCACCTTGCCAAGGTGGGGGTCGCGGGTTCGAATCCCGTCGTTCGCTTTCTTTGTATGAGGCTGGGGTGGCGGAACTGGCAGACGCACAGGACTTAAAATCCTGCGGGGGCAACCTCGTACCGGTTCGATTCCGGTCCTCAGCATTTTGATAAGCACCCTTAGCTCAATTGGATAGAGTACCTGACTACGAATCAGGCGGTTAGAGGTTCGACTCCTCTAGGGTGCATTTTCGGGAAGTAGCTCAGCTTGGTAGAGTGCTTGGTTTGGGACCAAGATGTCGCAGGTTCGAATCCTGTCTTCCCGATGAAGAAGTTTGTAAATGCTAGGCGATTGTCTAGTTTTTTATCGTCTTAAAACAAGACGAGATAAAAATTACTCTATTCAGAATATTTTTTGATAATTTGACAAGCCAAGGTGGCAAGATAGAATGAATATCTAATTATATTTACCTAAGACAAGACTTCTCGCTCAGTAGTGGTTTAACTGGTTACATGTCATCATCTGCTGAATAGATGCACTTACTCTGTCACATAATCTTCATTCAATGTCAATCGCCTGACATTTAGCAATGCTTAATAGAGCTCAAGAAGTAGAAAAAACTCATCAAACGGGATACTAATAGAATCTCTTGATGAGTTTTTCATTTCATTAGTGGTTTTGCTTATCGCTCAACTAGAAGCGCTGTTCCCATACCACCGCCGATACAAAGGGTAGCAAGCCCACGTTTGGCATCACGTTTCGCCATCTCATGCAGAAGGGTGACCAGCACCCGTGCACCAGATGCCCCGATAGGGTGACCAAGGGCGATGGCACCGCCGTTGACATTGACGATGTCTGGGTTGATGCCAAGTGCTTGGTTGACGGCGCAGGCTTGGGCGGCAAAGGCTTCATTGCCCTCTACTAAGTCTAAATCGGCCACTGCCCAGCCTGCCTTGTCCAAGACCTTCTGGCTGGCAACAATGGGACCACAGCCCATGATTTTCGGATCCAGCCCAGCATTAGCATAGGCAGCAATACTGGCCAGAATAGGCAAGCCCAGCTCCTCTGCCTTGTCACGGCTCATAACAACGACAACAGCCGCTCCATCGTTGATTCCAGAAGCATTGCCAGCTGTAACCGTACCGTCGGGTTTGTAGGCTGGACGGAGCTGACTCAGTCTCTCCATAGTAAGGTTGGCACGCGGATGCTCATCCTGATCAAAAATTATCGGTTCACCACGACGTTGAGGGATGTCAAGGGGAATAATCTCATCCTTGAAACGACCAGCTGCAATGGCAGCCAGCGCCTTCTCCTGAGAGCGGAGCGCAAAAGCGTCCTGAGTCTCACGGCTAATCTGATACTGGTCTGCCACGTTTTCTGCGGTGATGCCCATATGGGTTTGGTCAAAGGCATCGGTCAGACCGTCCTTGAGCAAGGTATCGACCATTTGGACATGACCCAGACGGATCCCCCACCGCTGATTGAGGAGGACGTGAGGCGCTTGGCTCATGCTTTCTGTACCGCCAGCGATAACGATGTCAGCATCCCCCAGACGAATCGCTTGAGCCGCCAGTTGCACGGCCTTTAGACCTGAACCGCAGACCTTATTGATGGTCATAGCAGAGCTGGTCACTGGCAAACCTGCCTTCAGAGCGACTTGTCTGGCGACATTTTGTCCCAGACCAGCCCCCAGAACATTGCCCAAAATCACTTCGTCAACGGTCTCAGGTGTTAGACCAATCTTGTCCAAGGCACCTTTGACCACTGCGACGCCTAGGTCAACAGCTGATAAGTCCTTGAGGCTACCTCCAAAACTACCGATGGCCGTCCGAACGGCAGCAACGATGACTGCTTCTTTCATCTTTTCTCTCTTTTCTGATAAGTATTCTTCAAACGACCGTGGCAGAGGTAGTCAATGGTCTTGAGGTCAGCGACAGTTCGACAATTCAGCGCGCACATGATCAGGCGTAAATCGTCCTTCCAACCCTCGACGATTGCGATGACCTCTTCAAGCGGCTTGGTCTCAATCAGCTCCAAGACGGATCGAGATAAACCGACCGCCTTAGCTCCCAAGACCAGGCACTTGACCATATCCAGTGGATGTCTGACCCCACCAGATGCCAAAATCTCCACCTCATCGGTCAAATCTTGCAGGTTGAGCAGGGTCTGCACCGTGCTCTGCCCCCAGTCGTCCAGATAGGCACGATGCCCACCACGCTGGTTCTCAATATAGGCAAAACTCGTCCCCCCACGGCCTGAAATGTCGAAGGTCTTGACACCCATATCCCTAGCACGCAGCACCGTTTGTCGATCCATGCCAAAACCGACCTCCTTGAGGACGACAGGCACTGGTAACTTCTGAACAACAGCCGCTAGGTTGCTCGGCCATTGGGCAAAAGCCCGCTCCCCTTCAGGCATAAGCAGCTCTTGCATCAGGTTGACATGCACCTGAAGAAAGAGGGGCTCAACCGCCTCGACAGCTTGACGCGCCAAGGCGTAGGGCTTGTCAATGCCGATATTGGTGGCCAATAGCAGAGCTGGATGGCTGGTTTTGGTCGGAAAACTGTCGTCATTAGGGTTTTTAAGGGCAGCGCTGTAAGAGCCCGTCACTAGGAGAAGCCCACAGCGCTCTGCCAACTCTGCGAGTTTCAGGTTGATAGCCTTAGCCCACTCGCTCCCTCCGGTCATAGCGTTGATGTAAAAGGGAACCTCCCACTTGCGCCCAGCAAACTGGGTCGTCAGGTCAATATCTGCCAAGTCGACATCAGGCAGGGAGCAGTGAATCAGTTCCAGCTCATCGAAGCCATTATAGGGCGACTGATAAGCTAGCGCATGCCTGATGTGATCATCTTTACGATTACTCATGGGGTACCTCAATCCAAAAACGTTTTTTACGGCTGCCATCATCAGGGTCCTGATAGGTGTTCTCATACTGCCCACCACAGGCCAGGATGGTCTTTTCAGACCCCAGATTGGCCTCATCACAGGTGACCAAGACACGGTCAAGCCCTAACTGACCAGCCTCAAGCAGAGCCAGTCGCAACTGCTCCTTGGCGTAACCTTGCCGCCGTTCCTCTGGGTGAATGGAATAGCCGATATGTCCAGCAAAGTTAACCAGAAAAGGCTGGTCTAGAGAGTGCCTGATATTGCAAATGCCGACCATTTTCTGGTCTGATTGACGGAGGCATAGAAAGGTGGACGAAGGGACACGGCCTTGCTCAACACCTGCTGGGGTGGTGATGGCAGCGACATGACGCAACCAGTCCTCTAAATCCGACAGGGTTTCCAAGCGTGCCCCACCGTGGAGGTGTTCTCCTGATTGATCAAAAGCTGCTCGATAAGCCAAAATCTGCTCACCATAAGCTGCCGATGGTACCACTAATGTCAACTCACTCATCAAACCTCTCCTTATAAATCAACTGAATGCCCTGATCTTCCCAGCGGTCAATCAGGGTCTGGCTGTCCGTCTCATCAAACACAAGGGCAATCCCACAATCACCACCTCCTGCTCCGCTGGACTTGGCAACGGCGGATAGACCAGTTGTCGCTTGACACAAACGCTCAAGAGCTGGGGTCACAATGGCTGGGTGCAAAGCGCTCAGGAGCTGACCCGCTTGTGCGAGTCGGGTCATCACCCCTGTCTTATCCCCAGTCGTTAATGCTTGGTAAAGACCGTCAACTGTCAACCGACTAGCTGCTAAGAAGTCAGGCGGGATAGCGGACTTAACCTGATTGACCAAGTCGCTAGAAATGGCAGGTTGGCCTGTCCAACCGACCAAAAAGTCCGCTGCTAGCGCTAAGCGCATCGGTTTAATGACATAGCCCCAGTCGGCTGATAGTACTTCTGACAAGGGCTGATGCGCCAGCCAGTCTGCAACCTGTTGGCGGTCAAAGGACTGATAATAAACCCAGTCCTCATAGGCGATACAGGCCAAGTCACCCAGCGACCCATTGTCTCCACGCTTGAGGAGGACAGCCGCTGCTAAACGAAAGAGCAGGTCTGCTGACAAGCCTAGGGCATAGAGCTCTGCCATGGCTCGCAGGGCTAAAAGCACCACCGCGCCAGAAGACCCGATACCGAGCTTGCGACCATCACGCGCCATCTGGCTGGTAATGGTCAGAGCAAATGGCCGCAAAGGCTGCCCCAGATAAGCCTCAAACAACGCAATCGTCTCCTGAATCAGAGCGTAGTTGCAATCAGGGGTCAAATCCACCCCATAATCAAAAAGGTCAGACCGTAAGGCAAACGCCTCCGCCCAGTCGATGGTTGCCGTCATGCCAATAGGAATCGGCACCAGCAAGGCTGGTTGACCCGCCGTCAACACGGCATACTCCCCCGCCAAATAGAGTTTCCCGCAGGTGTGAACTGTCCGTGTCATAGGCGCTTGGTCCTCGAGACAATCACCCGATAGTCCCCAGCGAAAATCGCCTCCAAATCCTCCAAATCCTCCTCGCGGCAGAGAACCTTGACATTTGGGCCAGCGTCCATGGTGAAATAGCAGAGCCAGCCTTGTTGACGCAATTCTAGCACCCGCTCCATGGCGATGTAACTGTCTTCAGTCAGGTAGGAGAAGGCAGGAGTAGCCGTCCGTGTGGTGGCATGCATGGCCAGAGCATTTCGCTCCGTCAATTCACCAACTTTTTCAAAATCATTAGCTTCTAGGTGCTGTAGCATGGCAGTATAGTCGTCTTCAGATTGTCTGACCCAGTCCGCCCAGTTGGTCGAGATCTCCACACAGCGCTTCATGCCCTCACGGCTGGATATTGTTTTTTTTTGGTCGTTCAAAACCAGCATAATCATGCCCAATTTCAAGTCCGTCTGCACACGGAAAATCTCCCCAGTGTCCTTGTCCCAAGCCGCCAAAGGGCCAAAGAAGGACCTAGCTGACGAACCTGAAGCAAACTTAGCCACCTGAGCTAACTCTGCCTGACTGAGCCCTGTCTCAAAAAAGTCAGCCGCTGCTTTAACCAAGGCCGACAGACCAGACGAACTCGACGACAAACCAGCTGCTGTCGGCATATTATTGTGGGTATCAATCCGCACAAAAACTGACTTGTCCTTGCGGAACAAGTCCAAGACCTGGCTCATCTTGCTCTGCTCAGCTTCATCTTGCAGGACGCCGTTGATATAAAAAGCATCTCGGTCTGACACCGACAGGGTCGTCTCGGTAAACATATTTTCCAAGGTCAGGGAAATACTGCTGGTCGCAGGTCGCATGCTTGCTGCGTCCGCCTTTCCCCAGTACTTGACGATAGCGATATTGGCGTAAGATCGCACGCTTACAGGTTCTCTATCCACGTGTTGACAGCTCCTTTTTCTCTTAGGTTTTGAGCAATGGCTTGCGCAGCCTCATCAGTATCGGTCAGGGCAATGACACAGCCCCCGAGACCGCCACCGCTCATCTTGGCACCAAAGGCACCCGCAGACAAGGTAGCCTCGACCAGCTGGTCCGCTTCTGGACAGGAAACGCCTAAGGCGGCCAGTTTGCGGTGAGCTTGGGTCATCAATTCCCCCAGACTAGGCAAGTGTCCTTCAGGCAGGCGCTCTAAAAAGCTTTGAGCTAGACCACCAAGGTCTGATAGCATAGGCAAGGCAGTCTCACCTTGTTTGGCAATCCATTGAACCGCCTGACTGGTATTGCCATAAACACCCGTATCCGCAATAATCAAATGGGCTTTTAGACGAACTGGACAAGGAGAAAAGCCCTGACCACGTTGGTAACAAATAGGCATATCGCTTAAGCAAGTCTTAGCATCCAGCCCAGATGGGTTACCGTGAGCCACCTGCTCTGCCTTGTTGACCAAATCCTCCAGTAGTTCATCTGATAAGGGTTGATTATAGTAGTCAAAAACCGCTCGAATGACCGCAATCGCTACCGCTGCTGATGACCCCATGCCACGTTGCTCTGGGATGGCTGAATTGACCGCATAAGCAATGCGAGGCTCTGCGATGTCTAAAACCGTCAATGCCACTGACAGTGCTGTATCAATCGGATCCAGCGGGTCGATGACTACGGGCAGATCACAAGCGGTGACCTGACAAATGGCTGTCACTCGAGGTAAGGGCAGGGCAAGAGCGGGATAGCCATAGACCACCGCATGCTCACCCATCATAATAATCTTACTGTGGGCAAGACCCACACCGACTGTTTTTTTCATCTCTTCTATTTTAGTATAAAATGCCTGAAAATGCGATTATTTTTTGCTGGGTAGACTAAATTTCAGACCTTAGCCTGATAGGCGTCAAAAAAAAAACTGGGGTAACCCAGTTTTTTTTTTTTTGACTTAAATCACACCTTGAGCGGACATGGCTTCAGCCACCTTGAGAAATCCAGCGATGTTAGCTCCAACGACCAAGTTACCTGGTTGTCCAAATTCCTCAGCAGCAGCGGCAGCATTCTCGTAAATGGTTTTCATGATGCCATACAGTTTCTCATCGACTTCCTCAAAACTCCAAGCCAGACGTTGGCTATTCTGGGACATTTCAAGCGCAGATGTCGCAACACCGCCTGCATTGGCAGCCTTGGCAGGTCCAAAGAGTACGCCATTTTCTTGGAAGGTCGTCACAGCCTCAAGGGTTGACGGCATGTTAGCACCTTCTGCAACAGCAATGACACCGTTGGCAATCAGGGTCTTGGCATCGTCCTCATTGAGCTCATTTTGAGTGGCACATGGGAAGGCAAGGTCAGCTTTAACGGTCCAGATTGTTGACTCTCCAGTCGGCACAAACTGGGCTTCTGGATGATAGTCGAGGTATTTAGAAATCCGCTCGCGCTCAATTTCTTTTAAGCGTTTCAAGGTCTCAAGATTAATCCCATTCTCATCAATGATGTAACCAGAGGAGTCGGAGCAAGCAATAGGTTTAGCACCTAGTTGATACAATTTCTCAATCGCATAAATGGCGACATTACCTGAGCCCGAAACGATAGCTGTTTTTCCTTCAAAATGATGACCGATAGATGCCAACATTTGCTCTGCAAAGTAAACTGTTCCATATCCTGTAGCCTCTGTTCGACCAAGTGAGCCACCGTAGGTCAGGCCTTTCCCTGTCAAGACACCATTTTGGTAACCGTTGAGGCGTTTGTACTGTCCAAACATGTAGCCAATCTCTCGCGCGCCAACACCAATGTCCCCTGCTGGCACATCTACATCTGGACCGATATGACGCTGTAATTCAGTCATAAAGCTCTGAGTAAAAGCCATTATCTCACGGTCAGACTTGCCTTTAGGATCAAAATTAGATCCCCCTTTACCGCCCCCAATTGGCAGGCCAGTTAGAGAGTTTTTGAAAATCTGCTCAAAGCCCAAAAATTTAATGATGGACTGGTTCACTGATGGGTGAAAACGTAAGCCTCCCTTGTAAGGACCGATAGCCGAAGAGTACTGAACTCGATAGCCACGGTTAACTTGAACCTGACCTTGGTCATCAACCCATGGCACACGGAAGGAGACCACGCGTTCAGGCTCAACCAAACGCTCCAAGATATTGTCGTCAATGTATTGAGGGTATTTGTCAAAAACAGGAGCAAGAGAGTCAAAAACCTCCTCAACTGCCTGCAAAAATTCCGCTTCATGGGCATTATCTGCCTTTACCTGTTCGAAAACACGCTTCACATATTCTTGTCCTTTTGTCATTTGTTTTCCTTTCGTTTTCAAGAAATTTCAATATATAAAACAGTATAAATTTTCTGACTAATTTTGTCAAGGCATTTTTTGAAAAAAATACCCCTTAAATCTCAATTTAAGAGAGAAAGTGGGTATGTTTAGTGTATTAACCTAGCTGCCTAGTCCTTAATCAAGGATGTCGAGTGAACCGCACGATTATCTCGGTCAGGATAGATGTAGTTGAGGGCTTGACTGACTGCCAGAGGTGCTTCGCCAAATCCTGTCGCAATCAAATCAACTTTGCCTGGGTAACTAGCCGCATCACCAACAGCGTAAATTCCCTCTTGGCTGGTCTCTAAGAGCGGTGAGACCAGTAGGCTGGAACGTTTGCTGTCTAATCCCCATTGTTTGAGGTTCTTGTTTGAGGTCGCAAAGCCAAAGCTGACAATCAAGCTATCTAGAGGGATATCAACTGTTTCATCTGATTTGACCTTTTGAATGGTCAGTTGTCTGACCCGTTCGTCATCTCCTGTTAAGGTTAGTGGGACATAGGGTGTCATCAGACGGACGCTTGACTGCTGGAGTAACTCCACGCTGTGTTCGTGGGCTCTGAAAGCCTCCCTACGATGAATAAGTGTGACTGATTTGGCAATAGTTTCTAAAGCCAAGGCCCAATCCACCGCTGAATCGCCACCGCCACAGATGACCACATCTTGTCCAGCAAACTGGTCTAACTGGCGGACATTGTAAAACAGGTTGGTGTCTGCGTAACGCTCTTCACCCTCAAGTCCGAGTGGTCGAGGTGAGAAAGCACCATTGCCACAGGCGATGATGATACTTTTGGCCTCATGCCGACCCTTGCTGGTCGTCAAGGTAAAGTGGTCGCCAGTCTTGTCGAATGACAAAACTTCCTCCTTGAGGCAGTAAGTCACGCGGTCAGTAAAGCGTTCCAGTTGCTGGAGAAGCTTGGCTGTCAAATCACCTCCAGAAATCTCAGGGTAGGCTGGGATATCATAGATGGTCTTCTCAGGATAGAGAATGGCAGGCTGTCCCCCCAGCTCTGATAGGCTCTCGATAACCTTGACCGTCGCCCCACGCAGACCGGCATAAAAGGCGGTAAAGAGTCCCACAGGACCTCCTCCGATAATCGCAATATCAACAATTTCTTGTGTCATGGTACTCCTTTTTTAATCGGCTTCACGCCGATTGGTGATATTTTTTTGGAAATAGCTGAGCAGTCCTGCTCGGCAACCTTAGGCATCTGATGAGGGTAGGTTAGTCAGTAGGCTATGGACATCCTGGGCGCCTCTGGCATCATCTAAACTGGAGAAGAGCGCATGCGCTTTTTCAAGATAGTCTCTATTTGAAAGAATTTCACCCAAGCCTCGATAGGCACAGGCCTGAGCAACGACATTGTCTGTCTGGAGAGCATGGTCAAGGCTTTTGTGCATGATGGTCTCAGCTCTGCCATTGTCGCCCAAAAGATAGGTCAGATAGCCCACTTCATAGAGGTGAACCGCCCAAATCAAGTGGTTTTTACGAAAATGCCTGCGAATCAGCTGCTCCTCATGTGCCAACTGCTCTTGAGCAGCCGTGTAATCCCTTGCCATACGATAAACCATGGCTAGCTGATGATAGGCTTGGTGCTGATGGCTATGATTCTGCTCTGCCTGAGCCTTATTCAGATAATGCTGGTAGCTAGCCAAAGCAGCCTCTGTCTGTCCCAGCTCAGCATAGACATAACCGTAGGTTGAAAGATAATCATAATAGGCTGAAGAACGCTCAGGCACTTCGAGACGATCTAGCAGTGCCAAAGCTCCCTGTAAATCCCCCTGATCCATTAGATCAAAGGCTTGGTAGATGGACTCGCGCCATTTTTCTGACTGAATCGTGTCTAAAATCTGAGCCGTTTCCTCCGTCATCTGATACTGTGCCAACAAATCTGGTCGGCGTTCCAAGGTTTTTTTCAGGGACTGCTCCAAGCGCCAGAGGCGAATATTCTCATGGTGACCGCTCATGAGGACATCAGGCACTACCATACCACGGAAATCATAAGGGCGGGTATACTGAGGGTATTCCAAGAGACCTGATGAGAAACTGTCGTCTTGGTGACTGGCTTCTTTGCCAATGACCTCTGGAATCAAACGCACCGTCGCATCCACCATAGTCATGGCGGCTAATTCTCCGCCCGTCAGGACAAAATCCCCCAAGGAGACCTCATCGGTCACCAAGGTCTTGATCCGCTCATCATAGCCCTCATAATGCCCACAGATAAAAATCAGCTGCTCTTCCTGAGCCAGCTCCTCTGCAAAGGCCTGGTCAAATCGGCGACCAGCTGGGTCCAATAAGAGCACACGCGGTTTTTCTCTCTTCTCCAAAACCTCGATGCAATCAAAAATCGGCTGGGCACGGAGCAACATACCCTGACCACCCCCGTAGGGCTCATCATCGACATGACGAGCTTTTTCCGCATAATCTCGAAAGTTATGGTAACGAATGTCCAAAATCCCCTTATCCTTGGCCTTGCCAACGATGGAATGCTCCAAAGGCGCAAACATCTCTGGAAAAAGGGTTAAAATATCAATCTTCATCGTCCAATCCCTCTAGCAACTCGACATCCACCCGACCGGCTGCGATGTCAACCTTGAGCACCACTGGTGGAATGTAAGGCAGCAATAAGTCTCGCTTGCTTTTACGCTTAACCACCCAAACATCATTGGCACCCGGCTGGAGAATCTCCTTGATTTGCCCAATCAAGACATCGCCTTCGTAAACATCCAGACCGATAATCTCATGGTAGTAAAAATCGCCCTCTTCCAAATCAGAGAGATGTTCTTCTGCGATTTTGAGGGTATACTCCTTGTATTTCTCAACCTCGTTGATGTGGTAGAGCCCCTTAAACTTGATGATATCAAAGTTCTTTTGCTTGCGGTAGCTGGCAATTTCCACCTCCATGACAAAGTTGTCCTTAGGATCAAAAAGGGCTAACTTACTGCCTTTTTTGAAACGTTCTTCTGCAAAATCCGTCACAGAAAGGACACGCAGATCCCCTTGTAAGCCTTGGGTATTGACAATTTTTCCGACGTTAAAATAATTCATGAGTTCTCCAATTTGATTTTTTATCTATTTTACCATAAAACAGGCAACTATGCAGGACATACTGATTACACTTACCTCTATTGGACATATAAAAAACTACTCTTACTTAAGCAGCAAGAGTAGTTGTCCAGAGCAAATCTACAGGACTTGCTTTGACCGCCTTAACGACGGATTTCTTTGATACGAGCAGCCTTACCTTGAAGGGCACGCAAGTAGTAAAGTTTCGCACGACGGACTTTACCGTGGCGGATAACTTCGATTTTGTCAACACGTGGTGTGTGGAGTGGGAAAGTACGCTCAACCCCGATACCACCAGAAATCTTACGAACCGTATACATTTCTGAGATACCTTGACCTTTACGAGAGATAACAACACCCTCGAAAATCTGGATACGCTCACGAGTACCTTCGACAACTTTCGCGTGAACGCGAACGGTGTCACCAGGACGGAAAGCAGGGATATCAGTACGCAATTGACCTTCGGTCAAACTTTGAATTAATGGATTCATGTATTTACTCCTATCTTTGTCAATCATAGGTGCTTTTAAACCCAGCGGATAAACTGTATTTTTGTGCGTCCATTACACACATCGTCTATTGTACCACACTAACAAGTAGTTTGTAAAGGTATGGAATTATTTTTTTCTCAGTAGAATGAGTGATGGTTTATTTTAGGAAATGAGGACAAGACTTAGAAAAAGTACAAACTATCAAACTTATGGTTATTTTATAATTTGACGCTCAAAACCTGACTAGACCAATTTTTTTGTTGACTTCTAAAAAATAAAGTGATATGGTTGTTTAGTGATAAATGAGGTCTGTAAATCTGACTAGACCAATTTTTGGAGGAAGAGAACATGTGTGGAATTGTCGGTGTTGTTGGCAATAAAAATGCAACAGATATTTTGATGCAAGGTTTGGAAAAGCTGGAATATCGCGGCTATGATTCAGCTGGGATTTATGTGACATCCGGAGCTGATCAATCACGGTTGATTAAATCAGTCGGTCGTATCGCCGATTTGCGTGATAAACTGGGCATTGATATTCAAGGGACAGCAGGGATTGGTCACACCCGTTGGGCGACTCATGGGAAGCCTAGCGAGGTTAACGCCCACCCTCACCAGTCAGAAGATCAGCGCTTTACGTTGGTGCACAACGGTGTGATTGAGAACTATAAAGAGATTAAGGAGACTTATTTAGCGGATCACCAGTTTCTTGGGCAGACGGACACGGAGATTGCAGTGCACTTGATTGGGCATTTTGCCCAACAAGGTTTCTCAACACTAGAGGCTTTTCGTCAGGCCTTAAGCGTGATTGAAGGTTCATACGCCTTTGCGCTGATGGATAAGGCTGACGCAAGCACCATCTATGTGGCTAAGAACAAGTCGCCGCTCTTGATTGGTCTTGGTGATGGTTACAATATGGTTTGCTCAGACGCCATGGCGATGATTCGTGAGACCAGCGAGTACATGGAGATTCAGGACAAAGAGCTGGTTATCGTGACCAAGGACAAGGTGACAGTCTCAGACTATGCTGGTCAGCCGATTGAGCGTGCGAGCTACATTGCTGAACTGGACTTGTCTGACATTGGCAAGGGCACTTATCCCTACTACATGCTCAAGGAAATTGACGAGCAGCCTGCTGTCATGCGCAAACTTATTCAAAATTATACGGATGAGTCAGGTCAGTTAGTCGTTGACGAGGCGGTTATCAAGGCTGTTCAGGAGGCAGATCGCCTCTACATCATCGCAGCAGGGACATCTTACCATGCTGGTTTTGCAGCGAAGACCTTCTTAGAAGACTTGACCCAGACACCTGTTGAGTTGGGTATTGCTTCAGAGTGGGGATACCACACGCCTTTGCTCAGTCAGAAGCCACTTTTTATCTTCATCAGTCAGTCAGGTGAGACGGCTGATAGCCGTCAGGTCTTGGTCAAAGCTAACCAGATGGGGATTCCTAGCCTAACCGTGACTAATGTCCCAGGATCAACCTTGTCTCGTGAGGCAGACTATACCTTACTTCTCCATGCTGGACCTGAGATCGCAGTAGCATCGACCAAGGCTTATACAGCTCAGGTGGCGACCTTGGCGATTTTGGCGACAGCGGTTGGTCGGGCGATGGGCAATATCCGAGCAGAAGCCTTTGATGTGGTCAGAGAGCTCTCGCTGGTTGCCCAGTCTATCGAGGCCAGCCTGTCAGAGAAAGAAGCAATCGCCAGCAAGGTGGAGCAACTCTTGTCAACCAGTCGGAACGCCTTTTACATTGGTCGCGGCAGCGATTATTACGTTGCCATAGAGGCCAGTCTAAAGCTGAAAGAAATCTCCTACATCCAGTGCGAAGGATTCGCTGCTGGAGAACTCAAGCATGGGACTATCTCCCTCATCGAAGATGGCACACCAGTCATCGCTCTGCTATCTAACAACAAAACGGTGGCTAGCCATACGCGTGGTAATATCTCAGAAGTTGTTGCTCGTGGAGCCAGTGTCCTAACCATCGCAGAAGAAGGCGTAGCACAAGCTGAAGATGATATTGTCGTGACGGCGGTGCACCCCTACCTGTCACCGATTGCCATGGTGATACCGACCCAACTGATTGCTTATTACGCTTCCTTGCAACGGGGCTTGGACGTTGACAAGCCGCGTAACCTGGCTAAGTCTGTCACTGTTGAGTAAGAAAATAGTATGTCTGTTTATCAGTCGTGTGACGATTTTAACAGACATACTATTTTTACATGGGTTAATCTTTCGTACTGGGACTTTTAGCCGCTACTCAGGTTCTTAATGAAGGCTGTTCTTTTTGCTCAGTTTAGCTTGTCTAAAAGCAAGACTGCTCGACATCAGTAAGCTTAAACCACCTAAGACATTCCAAAACGCTGATTGTTCTCCTGTTTTAGGTAATTTTTGGCTAGTGGAGAGTTGAACTGGGAATTCGGAAGTTTTACGACGGTTAACTTCTATATGCTTTTCTTGGCTAAGGGGAGCGCTTAGCTGATGCAGTTGTTGTTCTTGCAGAGCTGATTCGTTACGAGCATTAGTGGTTCTTGAATCTGATTGGATGTCCCGTGTTTTTTGGACCCCAGCATTTTCTGTACTAATTTCTGATATTTTATTAGTTTTAGAGTTGTCTTCGTGGTTTGTTTTTGGCAATTGTTCTTCTAATACCGTTACTGTAAACTCTTTTTCTACTGTTTGTCCATACTGATCTTTCAAAATGACCTTGAAGGTTACTTTTCCTTTTTTGCCGTATGCAATAGGAACGCTCCATTCAGCGGTAACACCTTCAGGTAATTCCAAGAGACCGTTCAAATCATAAGTCTCAGAAATGTTGATCGTTTCTTTTCTCAATCTTGCGTTCAGGTGTTTATCGCTTACCACTGTAAAGGTGAAATCTCTTTCGTTGACTTTACCATTTCTAAACAGTCTGACCCTAGCAGTTACTTGCTCTGGTTTTGAACTATCTGGAACCGTAATCGGACGAATTAGAGTAGCACTGACATCTTTAGGTAAATTTAAGATCTGGATGATGTCATTAAGCTCATCTTTTTTGAAAATTTGTTTGGTCAATTTAGCTGTGATAGATGAGTCTTGGTTAGAGGCTAATTTAGCGGTTAAAACTTGGGTTGTCTGGCGACCAAAAATGTCTGACAAGGCAATTGTTGTTGTGACTTCACCCATGTCACTAATTGATGTTTCAAGAATGTCAGCCTTAGCATACTTAGGAACATCAATCAGTTTAGTTATCGTTGTCAACTCATCTGCTGTGATGACTTGCTTTTTCAATGTCGCTGTTAGACCAAATGGTTTTTCACCGATGACGTGCGTTTCTTCCGCAATATTCCCAGCCTTATCAACTGCTTTAATCCGAACGACATAAGTATTAGGGGCTTCTTCCAGTTTATAATAGTTTAAAGGCTTTTCGCCGTAAAAGTCAAACGGTTTACCATTGATGGTGACGATGTTGTTAGGGGCTGTTTCGTCCCAACTCAAAATATTATCGTTTAGTTCGATTTCAGGAATATCTGTTTCGGCCATCGTTGGCTTTAAGTTGGTAGTGATTGTTGGGGCTTGATTATCCTCTTTAACTGTTAATCTGATTGTTCGCGCATTTTCTTGATCATCCATCAGTTTGATTTTGATTTCATCATCTTTTTTTACAGTTAATTCATGTTTGAACGGTTTCTCATTATCACCCTCTTTTTGGTATTGGTGATGGGTTGCGATATTGTTGCCGTTTACAGTCAATACCCATTTTGGACCATTGTCTGCGACGGTTCCCTCCAAAACAACACGTCCATTTCGAGCATAGATAATGCCCTCGATACCAGTTAATGCACCATCAGCCATATTGTCTTTTTCATCGTCTAAATCAATCTGATTTTTCAACTGCAAGCGTGGCGCGTGCTCATCGTAGTAGAGGATATTGCCTTCTTCCATGACTAATTTATCGTCTTTATCATAAATTTTGATATTGATGATGTTAAAGCCTTCTTTGATGAGGACGGGAAAGTCTTTGTAGCGGTATTGCCCAGTTGCTTTGAATCGTTTGCTAAATATTGGAGCATAGTCTTTTGATTGTCCCATCTCGGGATCTGTTGCACTTTTGTTAGTTGTGGTTACGATAGCATAGTGCCCATCTTGGATAGCCATATTTAAATCATAATAAAGCTTTCCATCGTGTTCGTTAATTTTATTTTTTCCAGTAAAGCTACCATACATGGACCAGTTGAACATGTTGATGTAGGCAGGTTGGTCTTCAGCCACTTTTTCTTCATGAGGTTCTGGCTTGATATCCTGATCAAAGAGGGATTTTATGGCTTCGTCTAACAGTGACAATCTACGGCGAGGTCGGCCTTTCTCTTCGTTTAGAATAAATTCTTTTTCTTCCGATGGGTTGCCGGCAAAGTCCATAGCCCGCACTCTCAACCGATAAGCGTTCAATTTATCAACATCTTTGATTTCATAGGTATTCTCTGCGACTTTATCTACTGCAACACTTTGACTATCAGCCATGGCAAGTACTTTCCAAATCTTATGATTATCGGTGGTTTTGATGGTGACTTTGCTCTTATCTTCGCTTAATTTAGCAGTTAAGGTAGGATCAGTATTATCTATTCTAAATGGCAGATACATTGTTTGAACTGGAGCTGTATCGTGGATTTTGGTTCGGATACGGTAGTAGTATTGCCCTTCTGGAACAGTATCATCGTCTCCAATCTCAGGATTATAAACTTTCCCTTCCCACCTAAGGTCGGCCTCTATTGCAGCATTTGCAGCGTTAGCGTGGTTAGCCTCGGTCAACGTGCTGTAGAATAACTTACGTTTGAAATGTCCTGTTTTAACAACTTGTAGCACCTTACTGTTTTCTTCTTTTCCATCAACGATGGCCACTTCGTAATCCCGAACATTTCTCAAGAATGATAAACGAGGAACAACGTTCCGACTACTTGCTTCAGAAGTATCATGGCGGTTGGTAAAGGCGATGTTATCAGGGTTTGGAATATCACCTTTGTTTTCTACACCTTTTTCAAGGTAACTAACAACATTATGTCCTTTTTTACCGTCGTAAGCTGTGAAGATACCGGTTAGCCCAGCTTGGTTAGATTTCTCCCATCTAGGGGCATCAATCGCAGCCTCAGCACTCCAATCTCCCTTGAAGCCAAAGTAAGGTAAGGAGAGTTCAGGCTGAGTTTTATCTTTTGGTACAAAGTAAATAAAGCCTTCAACAAAATCATCTTTAACCTGTCCAGTTTTCAGTTTGAAAGTGACAGTTGCAGAACTATTTGGCTGAATTAGTACCTGGTGGTCACTGGTTAACTCCCCGCCATCAACTGCTATAGGGTGAACTTCGTTAATATGTTCTGTAAAGATTCCTGTCTCATCTTTGGTGAAAATGGAACTTGTAGCTTCGCGCTCAGTTTTGGTTTTCTTGATAACAGTCTCAGACAGAACTTTACTGTGTTTGATGTCAAATTGTTGCGCAGTATCTCCAAAATTGTATAAGGTTGCGGTAAATGTCACCTCATCAGATTTGATTTCTTTCAAGGTGACAACGCCTTTTTTGCCTGTTCCAGTTGCAAATACTTTGGTGGATAAAGCGGCATCAGCATCAACTAGACCAGCACCTTGTACTCTTGGAGAGTATTCCAAATCACCAGTAGTTGAACCGAGATCTTTTAGAGGCTTAGCAGTGTTCATGAGCAAGAGCTTGTTAAGCTCTACATTTGAAAATCCTTTGTAAAATCCTAGGCGCTCTTTGCTGCCAGTGATTCCTTTAATTTTATCGGAAAGGAGCGTGCTGACTCCTGCAACATATGGAGATGACATAGAAGTTCCTGACATCACACCGTAACTGCCATCGTTAAAGGTCGAACGAATGTCTTGACCTGGAGCAACTAAATCAGGCTTGAGTTCTAAATCGCTGGTCGGTCCCCAGCTAGAAAATCCTGCAATGCGGTCATGTTGTGAGAGCACATAGGGTGATTTTTCGGTAGTGAATCGAAGCTTAATGTTTTTTGTATCACCGATATTAGCGATTGGTTTGACTAATTGTTCACCAGCTTTCCCAGAAACTGAGACATACCAAAAATCAGAAGTTCTAATATGTTCGTAGGACGTAATGAATTTTTCTCGGTAATCTTCACGGCTAGCATGTAGAGGAGCATTGATCAGAATAGCCCCAATAGCTCCAGCATCTTTTAGGCGTTCAGCTTTTTTATAAACAGCATCTTCACCACGATAGATTAAGGCAACCTTTCCTTTAAGCTTGTCTCCTAGTGTGTCAACATCTTTTTGCGTAGCAAGGTTAGCATTAATCAGTTCAACAGTCTGTTCCTGTCTTGGTTTGAGGCCTTGGGTGGCTTTTCCGACATTCCAATGTGGGTAAGATTCCCCATCGACAATCATGTTTTCTGCGTACAGCACCTTGTTTTGAACAGCTCCAACGCCGATAGCTTGAGGAGTTGCTGCAAGAGCAACCATGGCGGCACTATCTTTCATCGCTAAACCACGGTTAGCATAATGGTCATAGGTACTGCTAGAGGTAGAAGAGGAGTAATTTCCGATTGAGGAGACAATAACAACCCCTTTATCCACCGCATTTTTGATTGTTTCACCATGGATATCTCCAGGTAATCCAGAACCCTCAAGTCCCAGGCTTAAGTTAACCACATCTGCCCCGTGTTCAACGGCATCATTGATTGCGTGATCCACTGCATCGTTTGCTCCTGGAGAGATTTTTTGAGTACTGTCAGAAAAGGTTTTATAGCCGAGCAGTTGCGCATTTGGAGCGACACCGACAACACCGTTAGGGTCTTTACTGTTTCCTGCTAAGATACCTGCGACATGCTGTCCGTGAGGGTCTGGAACATCATCCCTTAGTCGAAAATTCCCCTCAGTATAGTTATAGCCGTGAGGAATTTTAGCGGTAAAGTCGGTGTTCCCATCTTTATTCTCGGACGGTGTTATTTTGCTAGAAGAAATAGCGTCATCGTCTAATCTCAAGTCTGGGTGATTGGTGTCGACTCCGGAGTCAACCAGTGCGATAATTTTGCCCCGCCCATCGACATGGTGTTTTTTACGAATATCTTTCAGCTCTTCTAACGCCTCTTTCAATGGTGCTTGATCAGAAGAGGCTTTATTTAGTTCTGACTCTTCCTTGTTTGGAGTATTGGCTTGTCCAATCTCGTTATTGATCAGAGGTTGTTCAATTTCATCAGCCCATGCCAAGGATGTGCTAGCGCTTCCGATTACAACAGATGTTGCAATTGCAACGGATATTTTTTTATTCATGATATTCTCATCTTTCTAAGTACCTCCATTCACAGAATAAATTAAGATGATTAAGATTAAAAATTAAGAATTAAATTCCCTTATTCACAACAATTTTATTAAGTCTATTAAAACGAGGGTCTCTTAATTAGACGGGATTGTTCTTCTTTGTGCAGTGTTTTATGGCATTTCTTCGGAACTAGAGGGGATATAGCGAAGTTCAGAAAATATAGCATAATTGTTTACTGGAGTTAAGAAAGGACATATCGTTGAATTAGGAGTCAATGTTCGCCCAAGAAAAGCAATCAGGACATATTTTAGACCGAAAACCGCATATTAAAATAGATATTTCGCATAAAAACTACCCGAAAAGCTTATTCGAACAGTGTTCTAATATTCTCAATGAGATCAAAGATAAATAGAGCAAAAAGTTACCTCTTTAACTAATAGCAAGTGCAGCACTCAATTGATATTGTTTAGAAAGTGACTAACTTTTATGCAGGGAATCTGCTTTCTCTAGTTGCTCTCGTGATCTAGATTTAAGGTGTGAATATCGGATACAATCATATTTTACTAATAAGTTATTTAAATTGTCAAGTTTTATTATTCTAACAATGTACCAGAATAGCGGAACGAGTTTATAATTGTATCGACATTTTCTACTGCGTTTTCCCCTAAATCCGTCACCAATTTAGCCAAGATAGGGTTTTTATGCTATACTAGACAGAGATGAAGAAGATTTGGACAGCACTGGCAAAATATGCCAGCTTTGAAACCGCTGGATTGGTCTGTCGACCAATCCGTTTTGAGGATAGAGATGCCTTTTATGAGATGGTCAGTGTTCCTGACAATGCTCGCTTTATCCTACCCTTAGTTACCTCGCAAGAGCAGAGCGATGAGCTGCTGGTGCAGGCCTTTATGACGCGACCGCTAGGGATTTGGGGCATTTGTCAGAAACCGACAGATGAGCTTATCGGGCTGATTCGCTTGGATCGTTTAGATGTAAACAATGGCCGAGCTGAACTGGGCTACCTGCTCAAGCAATCCAAGTGGGGTCAAGGGTTGATGACGGAAGCTGTTAAAACCTTGACCTTTACAGCCTTTTATGAAATCAGGTTAAAGGAGCTCATCATCGTCTGTGATATTGACAATAAAGCCAGTCAACGTGTCGCTGAAAAAGCAGGTTTTCGCCTCATCAAGCGTCACCGTGGTAGTGACCGCTATACACATCAGATTAGAACCTACCTAACTTATCAACTCACATCGGGAGATTATCGCTATGAGTAAGCATCAAGAGATACTGATTTATCTGGAAAAATTACCCGTCGGTAAACGGGTCAGTGTTCGGAGCATTTCCAATCACCTCAGGGTCAGTGACGGAACCGCTTATCGTGCCATAAAAGAAGCGGAAAATCGCGGTCTGGTTGAAACAAGACCACGAAGTGGGACCGTTCGTGTGGAAAAGAAAACCAAGGAACGCTTGGATCGCTTGACCTATGCGGAGATTGCCAGAGTCAGTGATTCAGAAGTATTGGCGGGGCACTCGGGTCTGGGTCACGAGTTTAGCAAATTCTCGATTGGTGCCATGACGCGGGACAATATTCTTCGTTATTTGGTGAAGGGTGGGCTCTTGATTGTTGGAGATCGCGAAGCGATTCAGTTACTAGCCTTAGAAAATGCTAATGCCATTCTTGTGACAGGGGGCTTCAAGATTTCAGACCGTGTGATTGATACATCAAACAAGCTCGGTATTCCTGTCATGGTGACCAGCTATGATACATTTACCGTAGCGACCATGATCAATCAAGCCCTATCCAATGTCCGTATCAAGACGGATGTCAAAACTGTTGACCAAATTTACCAGTTCAAAAATGACTATGGCTGCTTGCTGGATACCGACCATGTCAGTGATTACATCATGATGCTCAAGCACCATAACCATGTCCGATTTCCGGTTGTGGATAAGCACGATACGGTACTTGGCGTCGTCAGCATGCGCGATTTAGCTGGTAAAGATGGCGATATCAGCATTGCCGAGGTCATGTCCAAAGACCCTGCTGTCACCACGCCAAATGTCAGTCTAGCCACCATCAGTCAGAAAATGATTTTTGAAGATTATGACATGCTACCAGTGGTTAACGAAAACCATAAACTGCTAGGTGTCGTGACCAGACGGCGGGTCATGGAGAGCTTGCAAGATAGTAAAAATGCCAATCTCCATACCTATAGTGAGCAGATTGTGTCCAATTTGAAATTAGAAAACGACACTTATCAGTTCGCTGTTGAACCAGCCATGGTGGACAACTCTGGTAACCTTGCTCAGGGCATTTTAGCAGAACTCATCAAAGAGGTTGTTCACCGCCGCTTAATGTCTAAAAACAAGAAAAACATCATCATTGAGCAGATGGTGATCTATTTCCTTCAGTCAGTTCAAATTGACGATGTCCTTACCATCGTACCAAACATCATTACTGAAACGAGACGCAGTGCTGCCATCGATGTCGAAATTCACCTCAACAGCCATGTTGTCGTCAAGGCACTGGTGACCAGTAAGATGAGCTAGGCACCTGCTGATATTTGGCTAAAATTAGTCAGCCACATCAATAAAAGAGAGGGGCGGATGGCCCAATCTCCGTTATATTTAGAAAGAGAATTTATGATTACTTTAAAATCCCAACGAGAAATTGATGCCATGGATCGTGCTGGTGACTTCCTAGCCAGCATTCATATCGGTCTGCGTGAGATTATTAAGCCAGGAGCAGACATGTGGGCTGTGGAAGAATATGTTCGCAAACGTTGCAAGGCGGAAAATGTATTGCCGCTGCAAATTGGTGTGGACGGTCATGTCATGGACTATCCTTATGCGACCTGTTGCGGTCTCAACGATGAAGTTGCGCATGCTTTTCCGCGTCACTATATTCTAAAAGAAGGTGACTTGCTCAAGGTTGATATGGTCATGAGCGAACCTTTGGATAAAAGCGTTCTTGATGTCTCCAAACTAAACTTTGACAATGTTGCTGAGATGAAAAAGCACACCCAGTCCTATAAAGGCGGTTTGGCAGACTCTTGCTGGGCTTATGCGGTCGGTCAGGTATCTGATGAGGTTAAAAACCTGATGGCAGTCACTCGGGAGTGTCTTTATGTCGGGATGGAACAAGCTGTCGTTGGCAATCGTATCGGGGATATTGGCGCAGCCATTCAGCAATATGCTGAAGAACGTGGCTACGGTGTGGTGCGTGATTTGGTCGGTCACGGTGTCGGTCCAACTATGCACGAAGAGCCTATGGTACCGCACTACGGTGTGGCTGGACGAGGCCTGCGCCTCAAGGAAGGGATGGTCTTGACTATCGAACCGATGATTAACACAGGCACTTGGGAGATTGATACGGACATGAAGACAGGTTGGGCGCACAAAACCTTGGATGGTGGCTTGTCCTGTCAGTATGAGCACCAATTTGTGATTACGAAGGACGGTCCTCGCATCTTGACCAGTCAGGGTGAGGATCGTACCTACTGATGCTAAAAGAACGATTTCAAACGTTAAAAGCCCACCCTCTGGTTCAGAAGTTTATCAGTCACTACCAGAGTGCAGAGATTGATTTGTCTAGCATTGCAGTTGCCTATTATTTATTATTGACACTTTTTCCCTTACTGGTACTGGTGGCTAATATTTTTCCTTATTTCAACATTGATACCGCTGATTTACTAACCTTTTTACGGGAGCAGTTGCCTAAGGAGCTCTATGATATTGTTGCTGGTTTAGTGGAAAATATTTTCAATCAACCTCTGACAGGTTTGGTTTGGCTGTCTTTGGCGACTGGTTTTTGGACCATGTCCAGAGGGTTTTTCTTCCTGCAAAAGGCAGTCAACAAGGCCTACGATAACAGTGAAGAGCACCGAGATTTTCTATTGGGGCGCTTGATAGGGCTCTTGTCAGGTGTTATTCTCATTGTTTTCCTAGCTCTGGGTATCGTCTTGTCTACCTTTGGGCGCAGTTTGCTGGATTTGCTCCACCAGCGTTTTGCTTTAGTGACAGAGCTCTATGAGCTTCTGGGGACCTTGTTGCAACCCATGGTCTGGCTTGTTTTTGGGATTGCTCTTCTTATTTTGTACTATCTTTTGCCCAATATTCGGATCACCAAAAAGCGCTATTTACTCCCTGGAACGCTCTTTACCAGTTTTGTCTTATTAACAACAACTAACCTTTTTGGGACTTACGTCAGTCAGACCATCATGCGGATGGAGAATTTGCGATTTCTTGGTTCTGTGGCACTTTTTGCCCTTATGATGTGGTTTATTCTCTTTAGTCAGGTTTTGATTTTTGGGGCAGTCTTGAACGCTTCCTATCAGGCCTATCGCGAAGGGGAACTGATTCCTAGACGAGGAACTGTTAAACAGCTGGTTACAGGGCAAAAGGAGTAAGGGATGCGTCTGGATAAATTTCTAACAGAAGTCGGTTTGGGCTCTCGGACAGAGGTCAAGACCTTGCTTAAGAAAAAACTGATCACGGTCAATGGTCAGGTCATCACTTCGCCCAAGGAACAGGTCGATGAGTTAGCTGATCAGGTCTCTTATCAAGGGGAGCCTCTGCTCTATGAGGATTTGGTCTACTACCTGCTTAACAAGCCTGCAGGTGTCATCTCAGCGACTGAAGATAGCAAGCAACGGACGGTTTTAGACCTGCTGGATGACACTGCTCGCCACAAGCAGGTCTTTCCTGTCGGTCGTCTGGACAAGGATACGACAGGCCTCCTGCTCTTGACCAATAACGGACAGCTGGCACACGCTCTGCTGTCCCCAAAAAAACACGTCGACAAAACCTATGAGGCAGATGTAGATGGGCTAATGGATGAGGATGACGTGGCGGCTTTTGCGGCCGGCATTACCCTTAGTGACCACCAGTGTCTACCGGCGGTTTTGGAGTTGTTGGACATGGCAGAGCAGACCAGTCGGGTGCGGATTACCATTCGAGAAGGGAAGTTCCATCAGGTCAAGCGCATGGTGGCTAGCCGTGGCAAGACCGTGACCGGTCTCAAGCGCCTCAGCATGGGACCATTGAACCTGCCTGATGACCTGCCTGAGGGGGCTTATCGTCGATTGACCGCAGACGAAGTCACAGCGCTTTTAGCGCTAGTGTAGGAGGTTATCATGTTTTTGGAGATGTTTCTGGAATTGCTGGCGGACCTATCTGTACTCTTTGTCGAAGATGTGGCGGCAGATCGCCCAACACCGTTGTCATGGCTAATGTATGCCCTGGCTTGGGTGATTTATCTGCTTCATCTCTGCCTTTTGGCTGTTCTTGCTCTTGCTACTGTTTTGCTGATTCGAACTGAGCTGATTGAAGCAGAGCAAGTGGCATTGATTGGGGCAGGTCTCATCTTGTTGTTTGCGACTGTTTTTTGGTTGTTGCGCTGCTTGAGGTTGACCAGACTAATCTGGCGAGCAAGTGTGCTAAGGTTGAGGAGGAAGAGATGATGACATCCATTCAAGCCCAGTGGGCTTATCATAAGTACTGGGTCATGGGACACTCGCAAGCTCATTACAATGCTATTCGCCTGCTTTTTAAGGGCAATGACTGGTCGGCAGATAAAGAAAAGGATTTTTATCGCCTCTTGGCTGAAGCGCAAGCCATTGCCCCGACAGGGGCGACCCTGAGGACTGCCTACCAGCACATCTGGGGTTATTTTAAGAAAGTAGCCAATGATGAAGAGCGGGATGCCTATAAGGAAATGATTGGGGACGAGACGACCTACGAGGAGTTGGGTGAGTTTTTGGTACAGATGATTGAGAATTACCAGCCTAAGTATTTGGTGAATTCTAAGTTTTACGAGGATGGGGGATTGTAGATGGGAATGGTCAGTTTGCGTTTGGCTAATGAGCGGGATAAGAAAGCCATTTTGTCTTTGATTGCTCAGTTTTGGCTGGTTCATAATCAGGAACAGGTGGTCGATGAGGTGCTGTTAACACACTATCAGACTTGGACAGGGCAAGGGCATTTGTTTTATCTGGTGTCTTATGGTTCAGAACTTATTGGTTTTGCCCATCTGGGTGCTCGAGGTGGTGCTATTGATTGGCTGGCAGATTTTTTTATTCGTCCTGACTATCAGGGACGAGGTTTTGGGCGTCAGGTCATGAGACTCTTGGAAGAAAAGGTTAGGGCTTACTCTGCCTCGCTTTATATTGAAGTGGCGGCGAGAAATCTGGCGGCCATAGACTTGTATACATCACTAGGCTATGATTGCTTGAATACTCTTACTATTCGTAAGGATTTTCAACCAGAGGTTTTTGATACGGTGCAGACGGCGTTCATCGCTGGACATGAGTTTGTCATTAGGCGGTATAAAGACACGAGAAGGGACGACAATTAAGATGGCTGTTTTTAACATCGAGTATTTTTCGCAAGTTTTGGACATGGAGTGGAACGTCAATGTTATCTACCCAGATGCTAGTCGAGTGAATGAGCCCGACTTGACGGACATTCCTGTGCTCTATCTCTTGCATGGCATGAATGGCAACCACAACAGCTGGCTTAAACGCAGTCACATCGAGCGCTTGGTTCGTCAGACCAATCTGATTGTGGTTCTGCCCAACACCAGCAACGGTTGGTACACGGATACCCAGTATGGTTATGCCTACTATACCGCCATCGCTGAGGAGTTGCCGCGCGTGCTCAAGCGTTTCTTCCCTAATATGACTGACAAGCGCGAGAAGACCTTTATCGCAGGTCTATCCATGGGTGGCTATGGTGCCTTTGCCTTAGCTCTCAAGACCAACCGCTTCGGTTATGCGGCTAGCCTATCTGGAGCCCTCACTTTTGAAAACTTTACAGCCAAGGAGCTGGCCAAGCCCGCTTACTGGCAGGGCGTCTTTGGTCAGGTGGATGACTGGACGACCTCTCCTTATGCTTTGGAGACAATGGCAGAGCAGCACGACAAAGAGACCCAGTTCTGGGCCTGGTGCGGTGAGGAAGATTTTCTCTATCAGGCTAACCTGACGGCTGTTGACCGCTTGAGAGAGCTAGGATTAGAGGTGACTTTTAGCCACTCCGCAGGAACTCACGACTGGTATTATTGGGAAAAGCATCTGGTTGACATTCTCAACTGGCTACCAATCGACTTTGTCATGGAAGAGCGACTGGACTAAAGCAGCAACAGACAGCTAGTCAAACCTGTTAAACCGATGAAGGAAATCATTCACTCAAGGATTAAGTCTACTTGCTCTTGCTATTTCATTTTAGGACAGCAGTCGACAAGAGGGGAGTATGACTTTTCTGAAAAAAACACTTGTGATAGTGAAACTGTTACAGGTGTTTTTTCATCCCTAAGAGAGTGAAGACGAGGTGATTCGGCTAGCTTTTGTAAACCTGTTTGTGTTATAATTTGAAAGATACATCATTTAGAAAAAAGAGTGAGGACAAACGTGATTAAAATTGCACTATTAGGATTTGGAACGGTAGCCAGTGGTGTGCCATTCTTGTTGGAGGAAAATGCCAGCAAGATTGAGCAGGCTGTCGGAGGACGACTAGAGATTTCCAAAATTCTGGTTAAGGACGAATCAGAAAAACAACGTCTTGTAGAGGCTGGTCAGGACTATCATTTTGTTACCGATGTGGCAGAGATTATGACTGACCAAGATATTGCGATCGTGGTTGAGTTGATGGGACGGATTGAGCCGGCAAAAACCTTTATCAGTCAGGCATTGGCAGCAGGCAAGCACGTGGTATCAGCTAATAAAGACTTGATTGCGGTGCATGGCAAGGAACTGTTGGCGCTGGCCAATCAGCACCAGGTTGGGTTTTACTATGAGGCGGCGGTGGCTGGTGGCATTCCGATTTTGCGGACACTAGCAAACTCTCTGACAGCTGATAAGGTCACTCGTCTGTTGGGGGTGCTCAACGGCACCTCAAACTTCATGCTAACCAAAATGGTGGACGAAGGCTGGTCTTATGAGCAGGCACTGGCAACTGCACAGGAGCTGGGTTATGCGGAGAGCGATCCGACCAACGATGTCGAGGGGATAGATGCGGCCTACAAGGCTGCTATCCTTAGTCAGTTTGGTTTTGGCATGACGGTTGATTTTGAGACCGTTCGTCACAGTGGGATTTCGACCATCACGCCTGCTGATGTGATCATGGCTCAGCAACTGGGCTATGTCATCAAACTGGTTGGTGATGTGCGTGAAACAGCATCAGGCTTATCAGTTGAGGTGGCGCCGACCTTCTTGCCAAAATCGCATCCGCTGGCTAGCGTCAACGGCGTCATGAACGCTGTTTTTGTGGTGTCTATCGGTATCGGTCAATCCATGTTTTATGGACCAGGAGCAGGTCAGAAACCGACAGCGGTGTCTGTCGTGGCGGATTTGGTCAAATTGGGCAGAGCCATCACAAATGGTCAAGTGATTTCAGCTTTTAATGGTTTTGCTCAAGAGACTCATCTGGCTCAGCCTGAGGACGTGACGAACTCCTACTATTTTGCTCTGTCCATCAAGGATGAAGCAGGTCAGTTCTTTAAGTTAGCTCAGCTATTTGCCAAGGAAAACATCTCCTTCCAACAGGTGCTACAAACTGAAGGGGACGGCGAGACCGCTCGTGTTGTGATTGTCACCCACGAGATGAGTTTAGTACAGCTGGATCGGGTACGGACGCAAATTGCAACAGCAGATCAAGTAACCCTGCTCAATCACTTTAAGGTACTGGGGGTGTGAGATGAAGATTATCGTTCCAGCGACCTCAGCCAATATCGGACCGGGTTTTGACTCGGTTGGTGTGGCAGTGTCCAAATACCTGACGGTTGAGGTGCTAGAGGGTACAGAAAACTGGATCATCGAGCATGACTTGGGTGAGGAGATTCCTGCTGATAAGACCAACTTGCTCATTACAACAGCGCTTGAAGTGAGTGAGAACCTGTTGCCACATCGGTTAAAGATGAGCAGTGATATTCCTCTGGCTCGAGGGCTGGGGTCATCGAGTTCCGTGATTGTGGCGGGGATTGAACTGGCTAATCAGCTGGGGAACTTGCAACTGTCTGATGAGGATAAATTACGGATAGCCAACAGCATTGAAAGGCATCCTGACAACGTTGCCCCAGCGATTTTTGGTAATCTCGTCGTGGCGTCTTATGTGGATGGGGAACTGAGCCATCTGGTAGCACCCTTTCCTGTCTGCTCGCTCTTGGCTTACATTCCGAGCTATGAGCTCAAGACTAGCGAGAGCCGTGGGGTCTTGCCTGAGACCTTGTCTTACAAGGAAGCAGTAGCGGCCAGTGCGGTATCCAATATGGCTATTACGGGCCTATTGACAGGTGATATGGTGCTGGCTGGCAAGGCTATTCAAAATGACCATTTCCATGAGCCTTACCGTCAACGTCTCGTCAGAGAATTTGCCAGTGTCAAATCGACTGCTCTGGCAGCTGGTGCTTACGGGGTCTATCTGTCAGGAGCAGGTCCAACCATCATGATTTTAGCCCCTAGAGACAAGGTAGAACTCATCAGTCAGGCGGTCAACCGTTTGGGTCACGATGGTGAGCTAGTGCAGTTGATTGTCGACACCCAGGGGCTAAGGGTAGAAAAGTAAGCCAGCAAAGGTGCAGTTGCTTGTGGCGGGAGTTGACCTCCTCCCATTTGCTAAAAAAGGTGACATTTGTCCATTGCCAAGTGCTTTTATAGCCTTTAGTTGCGTTATACAAGGTGACATGCAAGATGCACATCACTAAGAAAATCATGCCGCTAGCTATCATGAAAAGTCGCTTGCAAGCCTGACTTGAGGCTTGCAGTGAGAGTCTGTCAGAACAGGACACGTACCGTTTTCAGACTTTTCTAGACCACGATGAATGGGGGCTGGTCGTTGATGAACTACTTGACATGCTTAATCAGGGTGAGTTGGCGATTGAACCAGATGTAAAAGATGACTTGCAGGACATGGCTAAGGAAACGGAATGTTGTGATAGAGGAAAGGAGAAAGACGAATGGAAGAAGAGCTGATCCGTCAGGATGCCACGGGGCTGGCAGAGCTGATTCGCCAAAAAGAGCTGACGGCGCGTGAGCTGGTGGAGAAGACTATCCAGCGTATAGAACGTCTCAATCCGCTCATCAATGCGGTTGTCAGTACCCAGTACGAGGAGGCGTTAGCGATTGCTGACCAGTTAGACCGACAAGGGACGTCAGACCGTCCTTTTGCGGGTGTTCCTATCTTGCTCAAGGATCTAGGTCAAAACCAAGCAGGGCAACTCTCGACTTCTGGCTCACGGCTTTTTGCCAATTATCGTGCCAGCACCACAGATAACCTGGTCAAACGATTGGAGGAGCTTGGTTTTGTCATTCTTGGTCGCACCAATACGCCTGAGTTTGGCTTCAAAAATATCTCTGACAGTAGTTTACACGGTGCAGTCAATCTCCCTCGAGAGTTGACCCGAAATGCAGGCGGATCTAGCGGAGGCGCAGCAGCAGCGGTGGCAGCTGGGCTTGTGCCGCTAGCAGGAGCTAGTGATGGCGGCGGCTCTATTCGGATTCCGGCTAGTTTTAATGGCTTAATCGGACTTAAACCTAGTCGTGGTCGGGTGCCAGTTGGTCCGACGTCTTTCAGAGGATGGCAGGGAGCGTCTAGTCATTTTGCCCTGACCAAATCCGTTCGTGACACCAGAAATTTGCTCTGGGACTTGCAGACTTGCCAGCTGGAGAGCCCATTTCCTCTGCCGACCTTATCTCAGGAAAGCTTTTATCAGCCGATTAAGACATCGTTAAAGATCGCCTATTTTCCCCAGTCTCCTGTGGGAACACAGCTGTCAGAAGCCGCTCAAGCAGCGGTGACAGCAGCAGCCCGGGCCCTGCGTGACTTGGGGCATGATGTGGTTGAACTGGACGACTACCCTGTCGATGCGGTGGCGCTCTTGCAGTCTTATTACCTGATGAACAGTGTGGAAACCGCTCAGATGTTCGCTGAGATTGAAGAGGAGCTGGGGCGGTCGGTAAGCCTTGATGATATGGAACTGATGACCTGGGCCATTTATCGGAGTGGCTTGACCATTCCAGCTCAGATCTATTCAAAAACGCTGCAAGACTGGGATCGGTTCAGTCATCAGATGGCGGTCTTCCATGAGACTTATGATGTGCTGTTAACCCCGACAGTGGCTGATGTGGCGCCTCTACACGGTCAGTTAACCCCATCTGATGCGGTGCGTCAGCGATTAACCCAAATGGATCTCTACACCATGAGCCATCAGCAGGAGCTGATTTGGGAGATGTTTGCTCCAGCCCTTGCAGTGACACCAATCACAGCGCATGCCAATCTGACAGGACAGCCTGCGATCAGCCTGCCAACCTATGAGCGATCAGACGGTTTGCCGATTGGTGTTCAACTCATGGCAGCTAAGGGTCGGGAGGATATGCTCCTTTCAATAGCTGAGCAGTTGGAACAGGCAGGTGCTATAAAACAGCTGGCAGTTAGCCAACTGTTATAGGTTAGAAATGTGAGTTGTTCGGTTAAAAACGCTTGCCAAAAGTGATTTGACGTGTTAATCTATAGAACGTGGTAGGTTTACCAACAAAAAATAGGAGATAACTAACTCATGTTGAAAAAACTAAGTGCTCTATTTACTCTTGGCTTGTCGCTGGTTCTAGTGGCTTGTTCTGGCAAGTCAGCTGATACTGCTAAAGAAACCACCCAGTGGGAAAAGATTGAACAAGCAGGTGTCATTAAAGTTGCAACGCCAGGAACCTATTGGCCGACGTCGTTTCATAATGACAAGGACGAATTGACAGGGTACGAAATTGAGCTATTAAACGAAATTGCTAAGCGTCTCGGTGTCAAGGTGGAATACCAAGAACTGGCTTTTGCAGAATCCTTTGCTTCTGTTGATAACGGTAGTGTTGACCTTTTTGTGAACAATCTAGACAGTACCCCAGAGCGTGAGGAAAAGTATAATCTCTCTGTTCCTTACAAATACTCTGTCAGTGGGATGATTGTCCGTGCAGATGGGTCATCAGGCATCGAAAAAGCTGACTTGTCTGACTGGAAGGGCAAAAAAGCTGCTGGTGAAGCAGGAACCAACTTTATGAAATTGGCAGAAAAACTTGGTGCAGAATTGGTCACTTATGACAACGTGTCAGGCGATGTTTACCTGCGCGACGTTGAGAATGGTCGAACAGATTTCATTCCAAACGATTACTACACCCAAGCGCTCTATGTCGAAATGATGAAGGAACAGTTCCCTAACCTTGCCATGGGTAAAGCCAAGTATAACCCAACCAAACAAGCCATGGTGATGAACAAGGCTGATAACAGCTTGAAACAGAAAATCGATCCAATCATTGAAGAGATGATTGCTGATGGCACTTTAAAAGCTTTGTCTGAAAAATACTATTCAGGTGCTGATTTGACTAAGCCTGAAGAGGGTGCGGATAAATTGCCAGTAGTTGATTTTTCAAAATAAAACATCATAGAGGGACAGCCAACCAGACTGACAGCAGTCGGTGCTGTCGCTCTTTTTTGATGAAAAGTCCTAAACGTTATATGGATTAGTAGGTCATGCTGAACTTTTTTAAGAGGAGGTGACTAAAAAACCTCCCAAAGGAGGTCTTTAAAGTGGTTACTAGAACATAAACGATATCGAAGCGATTGCTGCTAGGATAGCGAAAACTATTTTCCAAGCAAGGGTATGCTTTTTGAAAAGTTTATCAGAAAAAAGAACGATCAAAAGGCAGATCCAAAAAAAGATGACTTTATATACTATGAAAAGTTACCACTTGCGCTTAGCGCATTCTTTCTAATGTCTTGCGACGATGTGTTTAACATCGCTTGAGTGCTTATTATATATTATAATTGTATTATATCAAAAAATACAAAATGTTTCAAATCGTGCGTGAATCCTTGAACGAATCGATGGATAGAAAGCCTAGAGGAAGCTTTGGAAATGGCAGTGTTGAGTGGAAGACGAGCTTTTTCAAGATAGGTCTAATGAATGTTAAGGCTTGACTGTTAGTGAATGAACCAGGCTTGGCGGTCTGACATATTGAAAAGTACAGTTGAGGTTTGGCGCTTGACTTAGCCTCTCATCTTCTCGTGTTGGAGATCAATAGCATAAATAGATCAAAAGGAGAAAAAATATGGATATTCGCTGGGAAGCAATGTTTAACCCTGAGGTGGCCAAGGAAGCTATCCCCAAAATTTTAGAGGGCTTGCCCTGGACCTTGGGCTTATCACTGATTGGTTTTGGCTTAGGAACACTATTAGGCTTTTTCGTGGCAGTGGCTCGGTTGTCGCGTTTTGCTCCCTTGCGCTGGCTGGTGCAGGCACATTTATCCCTGATGAGGGGGATTCCTATGATGGTGTTTCTCTTTTTGATTTATTTTGGTCTACCTTATGTTGGGATAAAATTTGATGCGGTAACCTCTAGCATTTTGGCTTTTAGCATCATGTCTAGTGCTTACATTTCAGAAATAATTCGCTCCTCCTTGCAGGCGGTTGACAAGGGGCAATGGGAGGCGGCACGTGCTCTAGGGTTACCCATCGCTAGCATCTACCGTAAGGTGATTATTCCCCAGGCGTTTAGGATTACCTTACCGCCGTTGAGTAATGTCTTATTGGACATGGTTAAAAGTACAGCCATTACCGCCATGATCAGTGTTCCAGAGATGTTTCAAAAGGCAAAAATCGTCGGTGGAGCCAGGTGGGACTACATGACCGTTTATATTTGTGTGTCGCTGATTTATTGGGTGATTTGTACCCTCTATGCTTTGGGGCAAGCAGAGCTGGAAAAGCGGCTTCAGGTCTATTAACTGGTTCAAGGATGGTTTGATTTTTTAGGTTAAGTCCTGTACAATAAAGCCAAAAAAAGGAGGTCGAAACATGGCACATTCAACATGGCATGACTTGATTAAGTCAGAGCTACCTGAGGGGTATTTTGCCAACATCAATCATTTTTTAAATGACGTTTATGCACAGGGAACAGTCTATCCGCCAAAGGATAAGGTCTTTGCTGCCCTGCAAACAACAGCCTTAGAAGAAGTCAAGGTGGTTATTTTAGGTCAGGATCCCTATCACGGCCCCATGCAAGCGCAGGGCTTGTCTTTTTCTGTTCCTAATGACCTGCCTGCTCCGCCATCTCTCCAAAATATCCTCAAGGAGCTAGCTGACGATTTGGGTGAGCGGTCTCATCATGATTTGACACCATGGGCTGAGCAGGGGGTTTTGCTCTTAAACACCTGTTTGACGGTGCCTGCTGGTCAGGCCAATGGGCATGCTGGTCTTATCTGGGAGACCTTTACAGATGCGGTTATCCGGGTGGTTAATCAGCAAGCGCAACCAGTTGTTTTTATCCTCTGGGGATCTTATGCACGAAAGAAAAAAGCACTGGTGACTAACCCTCAGCATTTGGTGTTAGAATCAGCCCACCCTAGCCCCTTATCGGCTTATCGTGGTTTTTTTGGCAGCCGTCCTTTTTCAAAGGCAAATGCATTTTTGACTAGTCGGGGCTTGCCAGAAATTGATTGGATCCGTTAAAGACGAATGTTTTGTAAAAATAAACTATTATTACTTTATTCTTGAACGATATTCCTGTATAATAAAAAGTGTAAACCATTTTTATTATTGGAGGATATGATGAAGAAAACATCGTTGCTATTGCCAACATTGTCTGGTCTCTTTTTGTCTGCGACAATCTTGTCCACAACAGTTCAGGCAGAGGAGACAGCTGGAAGTCAGCCATCATCTGACCAGGTTACCATTCTTCACACCAACGACATTCATGGTCGAATTGAGGAAGGACGTGATGTGATTGGTATGGCCAAGCTTGCGACAGCAGTGGAAGAAGCCCGTCAAGAAGGACCGACTTTAGTCCTAGATGCTGGTGACGCTTTCCAAGGTCTACCGATTTCTAACTCGACTAAGGGTGAGGACATGGCTGAGCTCATGAACGACATCGGCTATGATGCGATGGCAGTTGGGAACCACGAGTTTGACTTTAGTTTGGAACAGGCTGAAAAGTATAAACAATCTCTGAACTTTCCGCTTCTCAGTGCCAACACTTATGTCAATGGTGCTCGTCTGTTTGAAGCGTCCACGATTGTTGACAAGACACCTGACGTCTCTGGTGATGAGTTTGTCGTTATCGGTGTGACCACACCTGAAACATCAACTAAAACCCATCCAAATAACGTTAACGGCGTTGAGTTTCGTGATCCGATTACAGAAGTGAACAATGTTATCACTGAGATTGAGGCACGCCAGTCCTATAACAACTACGTTATCCTAGCCCACTTGGGGATTGATAGCACAACTCCTGTGGCATGGCAGGGCAGTACCCTAGCAGAAGCCTTAGCAGCTAACGAACTCTTGAAAAATAAGCGGGTGATTGTCATTGACGGGCACTCACATACTGTTTCTCAAGCCAAATATGGCACTAATGTGACCTACACGCAGACAGGAAGCTACCTTAATAATATTGGTAAAATCACGCTTTCTCAAGCAGGTGTAGAAGCTGGTCTTATTACGATGAAAGACGGCAAAGCTTTAACAGCTAACTCAGCTATTGCTGAAAAGGTAGCTGCCATCAAAGCAAAATACGATGCAGAGAACGCTGTTGTTGTTCTGGACAATAGCCTTGTTGAGCTTAATGGCGACCGCGAAAATGTTCGCGTTCGTGAAACCAATTTGGGGAATTTGGTTGCTGATGCCCTTTGGGACTACGGTCAAACAGGGTTCAGTCATCCGACTCATTTAGCAGTGACAAATGGTGGTGGCCTTCGTGCGACCATCGCTAAGGATAAACCAGTGACCAAGGGTGATATTATTGCTGTTTTGCCATTTGGTAACATTATTTCCCAGATCGAAGTGACTGGTCAGCAGATTAAAGACATGTTTACCAAGTCATTGGGTTCTATCACACAGCAAAAGGACGGTCAGCCGGTTCTTGATAGCAATGGCAATCCCTTACTTGAAGCTAGCGGTGGCTTCCTCCATGTGTCTGGGGCATACGTCGTCTATGATACCAATCTACCTGCGGAGGAACGGATTTTAGGCATTAAAATTTATGACAAGGTAACTGACAGCTATCAGGACTTGGATTTAACCAAGACCTACTACCTAGCAACCAACGATTTCCTAGCAGCAGGTGGTGATGGCTACAACATGCTCGGCGGTAAACGCGAAGAAGGGCCAAGCATGGATAGCGTGCTCTCCGATTTCCTCAGAAAAACTGAAATTTCAGAAGAGCGTTATGGCCAAATCAATCCAGAAACTCGTCTCGTTTCTGTTAAAAAAGACCTGGATACCGATGGCGATGGTTTTGTAGATTATGTAGAGCTTCTAGCTGAGACGAATCTAGAAGACAAGAACGATTATCCAGGTAAAACAACTCCTCCAGTAACTAGCCAACCGACAACGTCTACCCCAACAGCTGAAATCCAGACAAACCAGCCGACAGCATCATCAGTGTCAGCGCAAACTCCAATAAACTCTAGCAAACCAAGCTTGCCAAATACAGGAGAGCAAGGCTCAGGCGTTGCTCTTCTCGGAAGTGCAGCCCTTGTTGCAGCTCTAGGATTGGCTGGTTTGAGAAGACGCTCTAAATAAGCTAATAAACACTAGATTGGTGATGCCAGTCTAGTGTTTTGTCATGTTCACTGATGCACTTTGTATGGTATAATAGTCCTATGCAAGAACAGATGAAAACCTTGGTTGAGCAACTCAACCGCTATGCTTATGAGTACTATACCTTGGATAATCCCAGTGTGTCCGACAGTGAGTATGATCAGCTCTATCGTCAGCTGGTTGAGTTAGAGACTGCTTATCCTGAGTTTGTCTTATTTGATAGCCCAACCCATCGTGTGGGTGGTGTGGTTTTGGCAGGTTTTGACAAACACCAGCACGCCTATCCCCTCTTTTCCTTACAAGATGTCTTTTCTTTAGAGGAGTTAGAAGCATTTGACCGTCGAGTAAAGGCGGAGTTCCCACAAGCGACCTATCTGGCAGAGCTAAAGATTGATGGGCTGTCAATTTCGCTGACTTACGAGGCAGGGAAACTCGTTGTGGGTGCGACACGTGGTGATGGGACAATCGGTGAGAATATCACCGAAAACCTCAAGCGGATTAAGGATATTCCCCTGACTCTGCCTGAGCCCGTCGACCTGACTGTTCGGGGAGAGGCTTATTTGCCACGGGCTGCCTTTGACCGTATCAACACAGAGCGGCAGGAAGCAGGCGAGCCTGTCTTTGCCAATCCACGAAATGCGGCGGCGGGGACCTTGCGTCAGTTGGATACGGCTGTGGTTGCCAAGCGTCAGCTGGCGACCTTCCTCTATCAGATAGCAGGGGCAATCAGCCTAGACAGTCAGGAGGTGGTGTTAGCCAATCTGCGCCATCTGGGCTTTTCGGTCAACAATCGTTCGCTCATATCTAGTGATATGGCGGAAATTTGGCGATTTATTGAAGAAATAGCCGAGCAGAGGAACAGTCTTCCATACGATATAGATGGGATTGTGATCAAAGTTAACAGTCTAGCCATGCAGGAGGAATTGGGGGTTACGGTTAAGGCGCCCAAGTGGGCTGTCGCCTATAAGTTTCCGGCTGAGGAAAAAGAAGCCGTTATCCAGTCGGTGGATTGGACCGTTGGTCGGACAGGTGTGGTGACACCGACTGCCAATCTGACCCCAGTCCAGTTGGCAGGAACGACTGTCAGCCGTGCGACCTTGCACAATGTTGACTACATTGCGGACAAGGATATTCGGATTGGAGATACGGTTATCGTCTATAAGGCGGGTGACATCATTCCAGCTGTTCTGCGTGTGGTAGAAAGCAAACGTACCCTGCAAGAGCCTATGGCAATTCCAACCACCTGCCCCTCCTGTCAGGCAGAACTGGATCACTACGCTGACGAAGTAGCTCTGCGATGCATCAACCCGCTCTGTCCTAGCCAGATGAAGGCTCGTCTGGAACATTTTGCCAGTCGTGATGCCATGAACATCGCAGGTCTAGGTCCATCTGTGGTTGAGAAATTATTTGCCAAAGGGCTGGTACATGATGTGGCTGATCTTTATCAGTTGACCATCGACCAGTTGCTGACCTTACCAAATGTCAAGGAAAAATCAGCTACCAAGCTCTACGAAGCTATCCAAGCTAGTAAAGATAATTCAGCAGAGAAACTGCTTTTTGGCTTGGGCATTCGGCATGTGGGCAGTAAAGCCAGCAAGCTCCTCCTAGAAAAGTTTGGGAGTATACAAGCGCTAGCGACGGCTGAGGAAGATGACATCGCTGGAATAGATGGTTTAGGTGGGGTGATTGCCACCAGCCTGCTCAGCTATTTTGCCACGGAAGGCGCTAAACAGGTCCTTTCGGAGTTCGAGGCGAGGGGAGTTAATCTCGCTTATCTCGGTCAACGGGTGGCGGCAGATGCTCAGCTGTCGGGACTAACCGTAGTTTTGACGGGTAAGTTGGAGCGCCTGACCCGAAGCGAGGCTAAGGAAAAGCTAGAAGCCTTTGGCGCCAAAGTCTCAGGCGCTGTGTCTAAGAAAACTAGCCTTGTCGTTGCAGGTGCAGATGCGGGGAGTAAACTAACCAAAGCGCAAGAACTGGGTATTCCGGTCCGCGATGAAGCTTGGCTCGAGAACCTGTAGGAGGTAACGAAATGCAAAAACGTGCACGATTGATTTATAATCCAACCTCTGGTCAGGAGCTGATGCTCAAGGCAGTGCCGGAAATTTTGGAGATTCTGGAAGGTTTTGGCTATGAGACGTCTGCCTTTCAGACTAAACCAGAGGCGAATTCAGCGCTTGAAGAAGCCAAGCGAGCTGCTTTGGCAGGTTTTGATTTGATTGTTGTTGGTGGAGGGGACGGTACGATAAACGAAGTGGTCAACGGCATTGCACCGTTAGATAAACGTCCAGCTCTTGCTATTATTCCAGCCGGCACCACCAATGACTATGCTAGGGCTTTGAAAATTCCGCGTGGGAATCCTGTTGCAGCAGCAAAACTGATTGGTAAAAATCAGGTCTTGCAGATGGATATTGGGCGAGCTTACGGGGAGCGGTATTTTATCAATATCGCTGCAGCGGGTAGCTTGACAGAGGTGACGTATGCTGTGCCTAGCCAACTCAAAACCATGTTTGGTTACCTCGCCTATCTGGTTAAGGGAGTGGAGTTATTGCCTCAATTGACCATGATTCCTCTTCGGATTGAGCACGATGAGGGTGTTTTTGAAGGGGAAGTCTCTCTCATCTTTGCAGCCTTAACCAACTCGGTTGGAGGGTTTGAGCAGCTAGCACCAGATGCTCAGCTGGATAATGGATTTTTCACCTTGATTTTAATCAAGACAGCTAATTTGCTGGAAATTTTAGATTTGATTCGCTTGGTCTTAAACGGTGGCAAACATATCGAGGACAAGCGTGTGGTTTACATCAAAACCAGAACCATCACCATTCACCCAACAAGTGATCAACGCATGATGATTAACCTGGATGGCGAATATGGCGGTGATGCCCCAATTAAGTTGGAAAATCTAAATAAGCATATTACCTTTTTTGTCAATACAGATGACATTGCCGATGAGGCGATGGCGGCTAGCCCTGCCGAACTCGAACGCCTTGCTATGGCCCAAAAGTTTAGTCATGAGGTAGATGACTGGGAGAAAAGGGCTCCAAAACAAGAATAGAAGGGGATAAAAACAAGCAAAATGGTACTAGAAAACCGTGTAACGGTTCATTTTCATAGTCGGTATAAAAATTATTTTGACCTCAATTTGTGGCAATGGCGGGACTTTCAAGAGGGAAAAGAAGCGCATTTTCAACGTTTTGACAGCTTTGGTGCGGTCGCGAACCTCACCTACCCTGCTCCTTATTTCCTCCCCAAGGTCTATGTGATGATAAAGACGAAAAACTGGGGGGAAAAAACGAGTGACTACGCCATTCACCGTGAGTTTGGTATGAGAAAGACCGAGATTTGGTTGGTAGATGGTGACGAGATGGTCTATTATTCCCGTCAGGCAGCAGTAGCTAGCCCTCACTATGGGCGTCGTCAGCCGCATGCCTATGATATGGCGGTCAATAGCAGAGCTTTTGATCACAAGTGGGGATTCTCAGGTTGGTTAGGGGCTAGGTATAGTCCGGATGCAGCTGAGTTTCGCCTCTGGGCACCGACCGCTGAACGCGTTGAACTAATTTTTTATCAGTCTACTGAGGATAGAGCTAGTGTCCGTGAGGTGTTCGAGATGGAGCGAGGTCAGGTCAGCAGCCCGGGTGACCATCAGCAAAACACCTGCGGTGTCTGGTTTGCGACTATACCTGGTGACCATAACTATCAGGCTTATCGCTACCGGATTTACTACCGCAAGCGAACCTTTAAGCACAGTAGGGATCCTTATGCCACAGCGACAACAGCTGATGGGAAACGGTCAGTCTTGATTGCACCTGAGGAGTTAGTTCCGACAGGATTTGAGGTTGTTCATGGTGCAGCAGCTTCTTGGCGACTGGATAATCCTAATCAGGCCGTCATCATGGAAATGCATATCCGTGATTTTTCGAAGTCCCCTACCTCTGGTATTTCTCCAGAACATCGAGGGAAGTACTTAGGGGCTATCGAAAAAGGAACGATTAACCAGTATGGGGATAAGACAGGCTTTGATTATGTGACGTCTCTGGGGGTAAACTATATCCAGCTTCAACCAGTCTTTGATCACCACCAGACTTTTGATGACGAGGGGAACTATGCCTATAACTGGGGCTACGACCCTGAAAATTACAATGTCCCAGAGGCTTCTTTTGCCAGCAACCCGCACAATCCAGCTACTCGAATTTTAGAGCTCAAGCAAGTTATCCAAGCCTACCATGAGGCAGGAATTGGGGTGATTTTAGATGTGGTTTACAACCATACCTACTCCAACCGTGATTCAGCCTTTCAGCTGACAGTGCCTGATTATTATTACCGCATGACGGCAAATGGGTCTTTCCACAATGGATCAGGCTGTGGGAACGAGACGGCGAGTGACAAGGAAATGTTCCGCAAGTACATGATTGACTCCATCCTCTACTGGATAAAGGAATATGGGGTAGACGGTTTTCGATTTGATCTCATGGGACTGCACGATGTGGAGACCATGAATGTCATTCGCCAAGCTGTTGATGAAGTTGACCCTCGGATTCTCCTCTATGGTGAGGGGTGGGACATGGGGACAGGCTTGATTCCAGAGGCTAAGGCTAAAAAAGCCAATGCTCACCTGATGCCTGGGGTCGGATTTTTCAACGACGACCAACGTGATGCCATCAAAGGGGCAGAAGTCTATGGTGATTTCAAACGTGGTCTTGTTTCAGGGGCTGCGACAGAAGATGTTGTGGCTAGAAGTATTCTCGGCAGTGATGAGCTTAATGGCTATCTCACACCACATCAGGTTCTCAACTATATCGAAGCCCATGACAACTACAACCTTAATGACCTTTTTTGGCACTTGCACCCAGATGATGACGAGGAAATTCATCTCAGGCGCATCGAAGTTGCCAATGCCCTCAATCTGCTCCTGCAGGGCATGTGCTTTGTTCAACTGGGGCAGGAGTTTGGACGAACAAAACTTTATCCGACAGGGGAAAATGGTCAATTGACTCAGGATGACCGAGAGCGGGCCATGAATTCTTACAATGCTCCTGATGAAGTCAATCAGGTGGATTGGGATTTGGTGACGACTAACAAAGAGATGGTTGAACGGTTAAGGAACTTGATTGTTCTGAAAACGACGGACAGTGCTTTTTCATCTCCGACCTTTGAGGAGATTCGCCAGAAGACTTTTGTTAATTTTGCTGATAAAGGTTCGGGAATTATAGAATTTTCAGTAAGCGGAGAAAAAAATTACAAAATATTTTTCAATAATAGTGGAAAAAATCTCGAAATACAGATGACAAGTATCGAGAACTGTGCTATAATAGGAACAAATAGTAAACGTTTCCGTTTAACTCATTTAGAATTGGAACCGTTGACTTATCTGGTCCTTGACAATCAAAACTAATCCTTTTTTTAAGGGTTGGTTTTTGTTTTTTAGAATAATGTCAAACGTTTGACATAAAAAGGAGGGATTTATTTGGGAAAACAAGAAGTAACATGGCTCTTTGGACAAGGTGAGCAGTACTATGCCCAGAACTTTCTAGGGGTTCACCGTGAGGGGGATGGTTATGCCTTTCGGGTTTGGGCACCAAATGCGCAAGCTGTTGCTCTTATTGGTGATTTTACCGACTGGACAGCTCAGCCATTGCCCATGGCAAAAGATGAAGCAGGTATTTGGGAGGCCGTGAGCACCCAAGCGCATGAAGGGCAGTTCTACAAGTATCTGGTGACACGTAGCGATGGCTCGCAGGTGGAGAAAATCGACCCTTTTGCCCGCTATCTGGAAGCACGTCCAGGGACAGCGGCGGTTATCAAGACCGATTGGTCCTACAAGTGGGGTGATGGGCTCTGGATGGGGCGGCGCAAGCGCTGGGGCTTTAAGGAGCGGCCGGTCAATATTTATGAGGTGCATGCTGGTTCTTGGAAACAAGACGAGACGGGCAAGCCTTATACCTTTAAGGAGTTAACGGCGGAGTTAATCCCTTATCTGGTCGAGATGAACTACACCCATGTGGAGTTTATGCCCCTGATGGCGCATCCACTTGGCGCGTCTTGGGGCTACCAACTCATGAGTTATTTTGCCTTTGAGCATAGTTATGGGATGCCTGAGGATTTTCAAGCCTTTGTGGACACTTGTCACCAGCACAATATTGGGGTTTTGGTTGACTGGGTGCCTGGGCATTTTACCAGAAATGATGATGCCCTAGCCTATTATGATGGGACACCGACCTTTGAGTATCAGGGAGAGCATGAGGCCAACAACTACCGTTGGGGAGCGCTTAACTTTGACCTTGGGAAACATCAAGTTCAGTCCTTCCTGATTTCCTCAGCCCTTTACTGGATTGAGCATTATCACATTGATGGCATTCGTGTCGATGCGGTTAGCAACATGCTCTACCAAGATTACGATGATGGCCCTTGGTTGCCAAACAAGGACGGTGGGAACCATAATTTAGAAGGCATTGCATTCTTGCAGAAACTCAATCGGGTCATAAAGGAACGCCATCCTGATGTCATGATGATTGCCGAGGAGTCGACCGCTGCAACACCGATTACCCAGCCGATTGAGCAGGGCGGTCTTGGTTTTGACTACAAGTGGAACATGGGTTGGATGAATGATATTCTCCGCTTTTACGAGATGGATCCCATCTATCGGCAGCATGAGTTCAATCTAGTGACCTTCAGCTTCATGTATTGCTTCAATGAGAACTTTGTCCTGCCGTTTTCCCACGATGAAGTTGTCCATGGCAAGAAGAGCCTCATGCACAAGATGTTCGGTGATCGGTACAACCAGTTCGCTGGTCTGCGCAATCTCTACACCTACCAAATTTGCCACCCTGGGAAAAAACTGCTCTTTATGGGCAGCGAGTTCGGTCAGTTCCTCGAGTGGAAACACGACTACCAGCTGGAGTGGAGCAATCTGGAGGACGAGATGAATGCCAAGATGCAAGCCTTCACACGTACCCTCAATCAGTTCTACAAGGATAACAAGGTGCTCTGGCAGATTGACGACCGTTATGAGGGACTTGAGATTATCGATGCGGATAACCGTGCGGAGTCTGTCCTGTCCTTTATTCGGAAAAATGCCAAAGGCGAGCTTCTGATTTGCGTCTTTAACATGGCACCTGTTGAACGACCAGGTTTTACCATCGGTGTGCCTGTGGCAGGGCTTTATGAAGAAGTCTTCAATACAGAATTTGAAATCTATGGTGGCGTATGGAAAGAGCATAATCCGCTAACCAAAACACAACAAGGTCTCTGGAAAGATTATCACCATACCCTTAGCTTCACTCTCCCAGCCCTCGGTGCTTCCATCTGGAAGGTTAAGCGCAGGGACAGAAAGCAATAAGAAAAACAATAAAAAAGAGGAAAAACCTATGAAAAATGAGATGTTAGCCCTTATTCTAGCAGGCGGTCAAGGCACGCGCCTCGGCAAGCTGACCCAAAGCATCGCCAAGCCTGCTGTGCAATTTGGCGGTCGCTACCGCATTATCGATTTCGCCCTGTCTAACTGTGCCAACTCAGGCATCAACAACGTCGGTGTCATCACCCAGTACCAGCCCTTGGCGCTCAACAGCCATATCGGGAACGGTTCTTCTTGGGGACTTGATGGGATCAATAGCGGAGCGACTATCTTACAACCTTACTCCGCTACAGAAGGCAACCGTTGGTTCCTAGGTACCAGCCATGCCATTTATCAAAACATCGACTACATTGACAGCATCAATCCAGAGTATGTCCTGATCCTGTCAGGTGACCACATCTACAAGATGGACTATGATGACATGCTCCAGACCCACAAGGACAATCAAGCCAGCCTGACAGTGGCGGTTATCGACGTACCACTTAAGGAAGCTAGCCGTTTTGGCATCATGAACACGGATTCCAATGACCGTATCGTTGAGTTCGAGGAAAAACCAGCCCAGCCAAAATCAACCAAGGCTTCCATGGGGATTTATATCTTCAACTGGGCCCGTCTGCGTAAGCTATTGGTCTCTGCTGAAAAGAACAATATCGATATGTCTGACTTTGGTCAGCATGTCATCCCAGCCTATCTGGAGTCTGGTGAGCGGGTTTACACCTATAACTTCTCAGGTTATTGGAAAGATGTCGGCACCATCGAATCCCTCTGGGAGGCTAACATGGAGTATATCGCTGTTGATAACGAACTGGACAGTCGTGACCGTTCATGGAAAATTTACTCCAAAAACCATATCGCACCGCCAAACTTTATCACCGAGACAGCCAGTGTCAAGGATTCTTTGGTTGTTGATGGCTGCTTTGTGGCAGGTAGTGTTGAGCACTCCATTTTGTCAACCAATGTTCAGGTCAAGGAAGGGGCTGAGATTAAGGACAGCTTCATCATGACCGGGGCTAAGATTGGTAAAGGGGCAAAAATTACTCGTGCCATCATCGGAGAAGGAGCGATTATCAGTGACGGTGTTGTGATTGATGGGACGCAAGAGGTGCAAGTAGTGGGTTACGATGAGAAAGTAGGTATTCCAAATGAAGATTGATAAGTATTCAGCGATTTTAGGCAATGCGGTTGGCTACCCAGACATGGGCAGCTTGACAGACAACCGTCCTCTGGCTGCTCTGCCATTTGACGGCAAATACCGCCTGATTGACTTCCAGCTCTCAACACTGGCCAACGCAGGTATTCGTAGTGTCTATGGGATTTTCCGTGGGCAAAATATCCGCTCAGTCTTCGACCATATCCGATCTGGTCGGGAGTGGGGATTAAATACCCTGCTCAGCCATTATTTCCTTGGGTTCTATCAGACGGATGTGGCCAGTGAGGTGACGGACAGGGACTACTATGAGCAGATTTTGACCTACCTCAAGCGATCAGGCTCTGACCAGACAGTCTACATGTCCTGTGATATCCTCAGTAACATCAATCTTGAAGGTGTGCTTCACCTCCACAATGTCAATAAGCGCAATATCACGGTCGTTTACAAAAAATTGCCAAAAGAGGCTCGTTCGGATGCCAATGCCATCTTGACCATCGATGAGGGGGACAACGTTGTTGGTATCGAAACCAATGATGCCACGGTTGAAACGCAAAATATGTCAGCTGACATTTATGTTGTTAACACGCCTTGGTTGATTGAAAAGATGGAAGAGGAAGCTAAAAAGGACAATCCGAAGAAGCTCCGCTTCCTCTTGCGCGAGCTGATTGTGTCTGAAAAAGCTCTGGCTTTTGAATACACTGGCTACCTGTCCAATATCAGCTCCGTCCAGTCTTATTATAAGGCTAACATGGACATGCTGGATCTGCAGAAATTCCACTCACTCCTCTACACTAATCAAAAAGTGTACACCAAAGTGAAAAACGAAGAGGCGACTTATTTTGCAGACGGCTCTAAGGTGACCAATTCCCAATTTGCCTCTGGTAGCATTATTGCTGGTGAGGTTGACCATTCCATCGTGTCTCGGTCTTGCCGTGTGGAAAAAGGTGCTCATATCGCTCACTCAGTGGTCTTTCCAAAGGTCACTATCGAAGCTGGGGCAAGGGTTGAGTATGCCATTATTGATAAGTCTGTCACTATTCCAGCTGGTGTGACCATTCGTGGCAGCAAGGACAATCCGATTGTTATCGGTAAGGGTCAAGAAATCACAGGAGACATTATCGGATGAAATTATTATTTGTCGCGGCAGAAGGGGCACCTTTTGCCAAGACAGGAGGCTTAGGCGATGTCATCGGGGCATTGCCTAAATCTCTTGTTCAGCATGGGCACGAGGTGGCGGTGATGCTACCTTACTACGACGTGGTGGCAGGTAAATTCGGCGATCAGGTCGAGGAGGTTTGCTATTTTTACACTCAAGTTGGCTGGCGTCGTCAGTATGTCGGCATCAAGCGTTTGGTGCGTGACGGGGTGACCTTCTACTTTGTGGATAATCAGCATTATTTTTTCAGAGGTAAGGTTTATGGGGACTGGGACGATGGCGAGCGCTTTGCCTTCTTCCAACTGGCAGCCTTGGAAGCTATGGAGCAGGTAGGCTTTATCCCAGATGTGCTCCACGTCCATGACTACCACACCGCCATGATGCCATATTTGCTCAAGGAAAAATACGACTGGATTGACGCTTACCGTGGGATTAAGACGGTGTTTACCATTCACAATATCGAGTTCCAAGGGCAGTTTGACCCTGCCATGCTGGGAGACTTGTTTGGGGTCGGTGCTGAGCGTTATGAGGATGGCGCCTTGCGCTGGAATGATTGCCTTAACTGGATGAAGGCTGGCGTGCTCTATGCCGATCGTGTGACGACGGTCTCACCCTCCTATGCTGAGGAAATCATGACCCCTGAGTTCGGCAAGGGCTTGGACGTGATTATGCGGATGGAAGCTGGTAAGTTGACGGGGATTGTCAATGGGATTGATACCGATCTGATTAATCCGGAGACCGACCCGCACCTGCCTGCATACTTCTCCGCAGGAGACCTATCTGGTAAAACGATAAACAAGGCGCTCTTACAGGAAAAATTGGGTCTGCCTGTGCGGGCAGATGTTCCTCTGATTGGGGTCGTGTCTCGTTTGACCGACCAAAAAGGCTTTGATGTGGTGGTCAGCGAGCTGCACCATATCCTGCAATTTGATGTGCAGGTTGCCCTTTTGGGAACTGGTTATGCCGATTTTGAGCAGACCTTCGCTTGGTTTGCTAGCCAATACCCAGATAAGTTGTCGGCTAATATTACTTTTGATTTGGGGCTGGCTCAGCAGATTTATGCGGCTAGCGACCTTTTCCTCATGCCGTCAGCCTTTGAGCCTTGTGGACTGTCTCAGATGATGGCCATGCGCTACGGCAGTCTGCCCTTGGTGCATGAGGTCGGTGGTCTACGTGACACGGTTCAACCTTACAACCAATTTGACAAGTCAGGGACAGGATTCGCCTTTAAAGGGCTTTCAGGGTATTTGCTGACCAAAACACTTGAAAATGCCTTGGATGTATATTATAATCGTCAAGATGACTGGGCGACATTACAGCAGTCAGCCATGTCTCAGGATTTTTCATGGGAGACAGCTAGCCTAGCCTACATCAATTTATATGAGCAATTATAGACGGCTGCTTTGCCATTGCCAAAAAAATAAAAAGGATACTTAAAACACATGACTTTTTTTGAAAATGACCTGACGGTGGAGCATTTTGTCCGCGATTTCAAGGACAAACTCCATCAGGAAAATGCTATCAAGGTGGCAACGGCGACGCCATCAGAACTTTTTGTCGCCTTAGCGCGAGTGGTGCGCAAATATGCGACCCGTCCATGGCTTAACCGCAAACAGGAATTGGTTGATAAGCAACAAAAAATTGCTTACTATTTCTCCATTGAATTCTTGCCAGGACGGATGCTGGAGACAAACTTGCTCAACTTGGGCATTTTAGACACGGTTAAGGCAGGTTTTAACGAGCTAGGGATTGATTTTGATGCGGTGAAAAATGCTGAGCACGACATGGCGATCGGTAACGGTGGTCTTGGGCGTCTGGCAGCGGCCTTCATGGATTCCCTAGCGACCACAGGCTATCCAGGTTGTGGTAATGGTCTCCGCTACCGCTACGGTCTCTTCAAGCAACGGATTGTTGATGGTTATCAGGTGGAGTTGCCAGATACTTGGTTCGGGTCAATTGGTAACGTCTGGGAAGTCCGTCAGGACCACGACATTGTTGATGTCAAAATCTACGGCAATGTCTACCTGCAAATGGACGACAACGGCAAGTTTAAGCCTGTTTATGAAAATGCCCAGACCCTGCGTGCTGTGCCTTACGATGTACCTCAGATTGGCTTCCAAAACGGCGTGGTCAACAACTTGCGCCTCTGGGATGTCGAAATCCCTGAGGAAGAGGAACTCCACTACCCAACCATCGAGAGCCGTCGTCGGGTTAAGGACATCACTGCAGTGCTCTACCCTGAAGACAGCAGCATCGAAGGCAAGAAGCTCCGCTTAACGCAAGAGTATTTCATGACCTCAGCTGGCCTTCAAACCATCATCAAGTCCTATCTCAAGCAGGGCTTGCCGCTGGAAGCTATCCATGAAAAAGTTTCTGTCCACATCAACGACACCCACCCTGCGGTTGCACCAGCTGAGTTCATGCGTCTTTTGATTGATGAGTATGGCTTGGAGTGGGATTTGGCTTGGGCGACGACCGTCAAAACCATGAGCTACACCAACCACACCATCTTGGCAGAAGCCTTGGAAAAATGGGATGCCGGTCTCTTTACAGAGGTTCTTCCACGGATTACCCAGATTATCCACGAGATTGATAATCGTTTTGTCGCAGAACAAGCTGGTTTGGGTCGCGATACGGACTTAATCAATCGCACACGCATCATTCGTGACGGTCAGGTTCACATGGCGCATTTGGCTATCATTGGTGGGCATTCGGTTAACGGGGTGGCCAAGCTCCATTCAGACCTGTTAACTGAGGATACCTTGCGCGATTTCTATTTGCTGTATCCTGAGAAGTTTAACAACAAGACCAATGGTATCGTGCAGCGCCGCTGGACGCAAATTGCGGCACCTGAGTTGTCTGCTGCCATTGATGAAACCATTAGCAATGGCTGGCGCACGGATATTCACGAGCTCAGAAAACTGACTGCCTTTGCTGATGATGAGGCTGTGCTTGATACGTTCTATCAGGTCAAGCAGCAGGCCAAAGCCCGTCTAGCAGCTTATATCAAAGAGACAACAGGTGTTGAGGTGTCGACAGATGCCATCTTTGATGTGCAGGTCAAGCGTCTCCATGCCTACAAGCGCCAGTTGCTCAATGTCCTTCATATCATCAAACTCTATCATGACTTGAAGGATAACCCAGACAAGGACATGGTGCCTCGTGTCTTCATTTTCGGTGCCAAAGCAGCACCTGGCTACCACTTTGCCAAGTCTGTTATCAAGCTCATCAACGAATTGGCTAACCTCATCAACAATGATGCCAACCTAAATGGCAAACTCAAGGTGGTTTTCCTTGAAAATTACAACGTCAGCTTGGCTGAACTGATTATCCCAGCGGCGGATGTGTCAGAGCAAATTTCTCTAGCTTCTAAGGAAGCTTCTGGAACTTCAAACATGAAATTCATGATGACAGGTGCCGTGACTCTAGCGACCCTTGATGGGGCTAATATCGAAATCAAGGACGAGTGTGGCGATGACAACATTGTCATCTTTGGTATGACCAAGGACGAAGTTTACGCGCACTACGCGGCTCATGATTATTACGCCCGTGGGGTTTATGAGAACAATCCTGTCCTACGCCGTGTGGTCGATACCTTTGTCAATGGGACGATTCAAAACAGTCAGCGCGAAGGTGGCGAGATTTACGATGCTCTGATTACCCATAACGATGAGTATTTCTTGCTGGAAGATTTTGCGCCCTACGTGGCAGCGCAGGAGCGTATTGATGCCCTCTATCGTGACAAGAAGACCTGGTCACGCATGAGCCTGATGAACATTGCGACTTCTGATAAATTTACCTCTGACGACACCATCACCCAGTATGCTGAGGAGATTTGGAACTTGGAGAAATAATCTAAAAGTCAGCCTAGTGCTGGCTTTTGAGGCTCTTTGTCAACTGTAGTGGGTTGACCAATTTAACACCGAGAGAGGACAGTTCTTGTCTTCTCTCGTTTTATGTTTATGGCAATGAAAATGCGAGTTTTGTCTTTTCAAAGTTTCTGAAACCA